>JBMZDF010000015.1:6819-27615 GCA_049614105.1 Promineifilaceae bacterium (SeqCode) | reverse complement strand
AGGCCGCAGAGCGGCAAGCAAAAACACTCCCACGCGGAGCGTAGGAGCGAGTCAAGTTGTGTAAAGCGTGAACAACGGTGAGCTTCTGACGCACTCAACTTTGCAGCGGCTCTTTCGTATAACATGTTATACTATTTTCATGAGTGTAGATTTTGATTGGCAAGTTTCGGACGATGAGTTTGAAGAGACTGAACATCGGATGCGCTCGACCCCGCCTTGGGTTCGTTGGGGGCTGATGAGTCTATTTTTGGTTGTGATGGGTGCAATTGGTGGTGGGCTTTGGTGGCAAGTTTATTCGGCCGAATTACAGCTCAAACAATCCACTCAATTTGTCCTTGACCTCGAACATCAAGCATATCTCGACGGCGACGGAGACCTCCTTTTCTCTGTATACGACCCCGATGACTTGGCCTTTCAATCTGCCCAACTGCGACCCGATCAGCAAGCGGTGCATGCCGCAGGTGTTGAAGTGACACACGCCGAGCAGCATGAGGACATCGTTTGGGCCAATGCAAGCTGGGAACAAGACGGCATCGCTCGTCAACGCATCACCTTTTTTGAACAAACTGAAAACGGACTGCGCCACATCGCCACCGATCTTGCCTACTGGGGCGATTGGAACGAGACAGCGTTTGATTGGGGGGCGTTGCGTCTTCGTGCGGCCGATGTACAGTGGGCCACGCCGATTAGCAAGCGCATCAAAACTGCGCTGTTGCGAGCCAGCGTGATCAACCGAATTGGGGAGCCGCCAACCGTCGTGATTCGCGATGATTTTGAAGTTAGCACGCTAGCCAACGTCATTAACTACCCCTCGCCGCGCTTGTTAGGGCTGGATGCAGAGGGGGCGTTGAGCGAAGCTTATTTGGATAGTTTGGAGCAAACGATTAGCAGGCATTTTCGGCCGATTAAACTACGCTTTGCCGTCCCGCGCCGTGCATCATCTGACGTTCTGATTCAACATCTGGAGCGTTTTGCAGAGGCATTTTCGGCCGAACACACATCCCACCGCTTCACCTTTGAGTTTGTCATCATTGATCCGTTTCAAGATCCGGCCGAATGGCTTCCAACCATCGATGCTGCCCTGTGGCCCGTCACTGAGGCCGCAATCAAACAAGGGCATCTTTATGATTTGACCCAGCTTGCCTCAAACGACGCCGCGTTTGACCACGGTGATTTTTATGATCAAGCGTGGCGTGGCGCGTGGTGGGATGAGCGCATGTGGATGATTCCATGGAGTACCAGCCTCAATTTAACTTATTATGATCGCCAGCCGTTTCGTGACTTTGACGTGCCACAGCCTGAATCGACATGGACATGGGAGGAACTTGATGCGTCGCTTGTGCAGCTAGTTGCCGCCCAGCCCAACAAGCGTTCTTTTATTGATCCCAGCCGTGACACGCTGTATGCCTATGCTTATGCACAAGACACAAGCTGTTACAACCGAGAAGATTGTGTGCCAGCGTTGACAAAGAAAGGAGTGACGGCCGCCTTGGCTTGGTATCGTAAACTGGTGGTTGAGGATCAGGTCGCGTTTGATTTATCCGCACTGCCCACAGACGAGGCGCGGCTGAGCGCGACCTTACGCGCCCTCTCAGCACATAAAGATGTCGCTGTTTGGATTGACACGCCGATGCTGTATGAATATCAGCTTGGGCTGCAAACGACGGTGGTTGTGCCGCAGATGCCAATTTCGGCCGAAACACCGCTCGTACTCCCTGTTCACGTCAACGGCATGCTCATCAGTCAAGCCACAGAATATCCATACTGGACGTGGCAGTGGATTAAATTTCTGAGCCATCAAAACCCGCCCAGCGACCTGCGCCGCAGCATTCCTGCGCGTCCATCCGTTGCGCGTCAATCTGAATTTTGGGAATGGATGCCAGAGCCTCTCGCGAAGCCGATGCAGGCTGCGCTGCCTTATTCTCGCCCTATGTTGATTGGAGATGAGCGTTATTTGAGTTGGGAGATGTTGGCGGGAGCGGTTCAGGCGGAGGTTGTGGGTGATATTTCGGCCGAACCGGTCCCTCTCAAATGGTTTTCGCCTTAGATACAAGCCAACAATTTGTAAACAAAAAGAGCTGCCATTTGGCAGCTCTTTTTTAGTTTGAAATATCGGCCGATTAGTGATTCAAAATCTGGCTCAAGAACAACTTTGTACGGTCGCTCTTTGGATTGTTGAAGAAGTCGTTCGGACTGTTAATCTCAACAATCTGACCCGCATCCATAAACACAACCCGATCCGCAGCTTCGCGAGCAAAGCCCATCTCATGCGTCACGGCCAGAATCGTATAGCCTTCTTTTGCCAGATCGCGCATAACGTCCAGCACCTCGCTGATCATTTCAGGATCAAGCGCCGATGTCGGTTCGTCAAACAGCAGAATCTTAGGCTGCATTGTCAGTGTGCGTGCGATTGCCACACGCTGCTGCTGACCACCAGACATTTGCCCAGGGTATTTGTCCGCTTGTTCGGGGATGCCGACGCGAGTGAGCCACTGCATCGCCAAATCCTCAGCCCGCTCACGTGTCCATTTGCGCACGTGGATTGGTGCAAGCGTGATGTTTTCCAGTACGGTCAAGTGTGGAAACAGATTGAACTGCTGGAACACCATGCCGACTTCGCGACGAACGCTGCTGATGTTTCGCAGGTCATGCGATAGCTCAACACCATCGATGATGATATCGCCACCTTGATGTTCTTCCAGACGGTTCATGCAGCGGATGAATGTTGATTTTCCTGACCCTGATGGGCCGAGGATAACAACCACTTCACCTGATTTCACCGTCAGGTTGACGTCGCGCAGCGCTTGAAATTCGCCGTACCATTTATTGACGTTGCGGCAAACAACAGCGTCTTCAACTTTCATAGCTGCTGGGCCGCCAATTTTTACTGAATTAGCCATAGTCATAATTACTTTTCCTACAGAAACTTCGGCCGAATTCGGCCGAAGCTCTGACCTTTTCAATTAGCGCATACCCAGCCCAGCTCGATCTTCAATGCGTCGGCTGTACCAAGAAATGACAGAACTGATCACAAAATATGTGACAAACATGAACACGTAAAGCTCAGTTTTTAACCCAAGCCACTGATCATTTGAGAAGACCGCACGCGCAATCCCAACGAAGTCAAAGACACCAATGATAGAAACGAGCGACGAGGACTTAAATGTCCCGATGACAGCTCCTGCCAATGGTGGAATCAAAATGCGTAGTGCTTGCGGCAGTACGATAAAACGATACTTTTGAAGTGCGTTGAAGCCAAGCGAATCAGCCGCTTCGTATTGTCCCTTGGGAATTGCCTGCAATCCCCCACGCACCAACTCAGCCATGTAAGAGGCCGAGAAAATCGTATAACCGACGATAACGGCTGCTACGTTGCGCACCTGTGCGCCTTCCGCTAGGAAGAACGGTGCCATAACGATAGACATAAACAACAGCGTAATTAGCGGAACCCCACGCACAATCTCAATTGTGAGAACGCTTGCTGCCTGAACCACGTTCCCTTTATACGAAAACTGTAATCCAGCCGCCGTTATCGGAATAATCAGCGGCCAAAGGGCAGTTATCTGTTCCAAGGTGTTGCGAGATGTTTCCCAAAGCTCTGGCGTGCTGTTTGTCAAGAAGTAACCAGTTGCGACCGCTACAATCGGCCACATCATCCACGCTGGAATGCCCTGTACCTCTGCGCGACGACCCAGCGCCAGTAAAATCCCGATGGGGAAGGAGGCCATCGTCACAAACAGCGCCAGAATAACGGTCAACAGCATGCCGCCAAGGTCATCGACATTGATTGGGGTGAAGATGTCAAGCGATCCAATCAAACGCCAAACTAGATAGCCAACAGGCCAGACAAGTAGCCAAAATGCTGTTGAGACAGGAGTCAAGCTGATAACACTGAACCACCACAGGACAGCCAGTAAAACAGCCATCACCACAACGCCACGTATAAGTACGCTTGCGTCCATGAAGCTGCCAGAACTATCAATTCCGACCAGCAACATCCAAGACAAAAATGGGACAAGAATCCAACCAATGTTTGTTACAGTTTGCAACATTGGTACACGTTCTTGGATGCTTTTACGCCCTCCCATGACTGAGAGGAACCAGAGGACACCGATTAGGCCCGTGTTTAACGCAACACGCCAAGTTTCATCTGGAGACAAGCGCCCAGTTAACAAGAGCTTTCGCGCACCCCAAATAACACCCCATGTTGCGCCATCAGGACTGCGATCATCAACACCTGTTTTAGCAGGGTCGAACGTGGCGTTCACAATGCCCCACTCCCAGATGCCTGCCACGACAGATGTCGTTAACAGGGCCAGAATGAGGCTTAATAGGGTGTTGGACACCGAATTGAACATGTTTTTCTTCAACCAATCATTGATATACAGGTTGAGGGAAAACACCTCGCCAACGACAACCGATAGTAGCCCAATCAGCCAAGCAATGATCACGATCCAAGCCGTGGCGGGACGTGCGCTAACCGAGGTCACAACAACAATTCCTGCGATAGTTGCTAACAATGCGACAGCTATCATGAGTCCACGTGACCCAGTTACGTTGTCTTGCAAGAAATAGTTCCAGTTAAATCGTTGGTTAAACTGGAGAAATTTGTTCGATGGTTTTTCTGTAATTGCTGCCATAGGATTATCGCTCCACGATCATCACGCTATTGTTATAAGCGTTCAGGATAATAGAAAACGTCAGGCTGATTGCTAGGTAAACGACCATAATGACGGCCATGATTTGCAGAGCACGTCCCGATTGGTTCATGATAGTTCGAGAGACCAAGAACATGTCGGCAAACCCGATTGCAAGACCTAGACTCGTATCCTTCATCAGACTCAAATAGGTGCTGATGAGCGGCGGAATGATGACGCGCAGCGACTGAGGTAAAACGATAAGTTGTAAACGTTGCCCTTCACTAAGGCCTAATGCGCGAGATGCTTCTGTTTGGCCTTTCGATACCGAAAGGATACCCGCACGAACAACCTCTGCGAGACCACCACCATAAAAGATTGCCAACCCTAAGAAGAGGGCAAACAGTTCTGGGAACAGTTCGAGACCGCCATAGGTATTGAAGCCGTCAAGACGTGGAACGCTCATGACAATCGGCCGTTCAGGAACAGGCACAATGCGATGGCTGCTAGGATTTTCTAGCGTTGCCATTTCGGCCGCAAGCATGTCACGACCGCCAATAAACAGCTCACACTTCTCATCTACAAAGGCTGCCGTCCCTTTTTCAGGAGAATTCACACGACGCATATCGTATGGCACGCCAAGCGCACGCAAATGCCGTGTGAAGTTTGGCTCAGAATTGACATCGCGTAGAACACATACGTCAAGCGTCACCGCAGCCAGTTCTTCCTCGCCCATCGTTGCAAATCCAGACACATGGTTGAGACCAGCCCGCGTGACCAACAGCTTTTCAATATCGCTTACCTGCGAGATGCGGCTCTTTTTAGCGGCCAGAAGCCCCTCGTTGTTGGCAGAGTTAACGGTGAACACCCAGCCCGCAATAACAATAGCCAAGAAAGTCAGCCCACTGCGCATCAAGCGGTTGGTGCTGCGGCCAGTTAATACTTCTTGGCGACCATAGTACATCCACATAACCTGAAACTGGATGATGGCTAAAATGACGAATGCCAAGAACACCGGTGCAGAATCGGTTAAACGAGGCCATGGCATAACAAATCCGCGATTTGATAAAAAGACGGATGCGCCAAACGGCTGTATTGCATCTTCGACGTTTGGCAGTGCCAAGAGCAGGCCAAAGTAGATAAGGAATAGCTGTATCAGAAGCGGCGTATTTCGTATGATTTCGACATACGCCAGCGCGATATTCGATATTAGCCAGTTGCTGGATAATCGCGCGATACCCATCACAAGGCCCAGAACTGTACAAAGAACAACAGACATTAGCCCTACGCGGACGGTATTTAGGAAACCATTATAAAATGCGTACCAGTAGGAGTCTGTATTGACAAAATCAAGAGGGGGGTCTGCAATATCGAAGCCAGCTTCATTATCCATGAAGTCATACGCACAACGATATGAGAAGCGACCATCGCGACAGATAAACTGTGATTCGCCTAATTTATCTGCGTTGCTGGCAAAGTTACGCGCCAGCGATTGAAACGCCAAAATCACAAAGATGATAAAGGCAATTTGTCCCAATACCCCAAGGAACCGCACATCAAAGACATATGAGGCGATCCGAGAGACAACGGGGGACGAATTGGTGGGTGGTTTGCCAGCCAGTTGGCTCATATTCTCCCTTTCCTAGCTCAAATTGCTAACTATATCAAACGACCGTTGCAATTTAACGGCTTGTGCTGCCTAAGCCAAACAAACGTATGGTGAAGAATACGTCTCTATCAGGCTGGTGCTGCAATGCCTACATACAACAGAATACTATCAAGATCATTTCTCGTAGAGTCGCTTCTGAGCAAAAGCACAGGAGCGACCCTGCGAAAAACAGGTGGGTGCAAATCGTTAGTTACAAAAAGTGCCTACCACAAACCTGCGGTAGACACCTTGTTGCTTACATTTAGGGACAAGTGTCGCGGCGTAAGAGCCATTCAACTAGATAGTAGTTGATGCCACACTCGTCAGCATAATGTGGTGACTAACGGAATGGTGGTGAGTAAATCAAACCGCCATCTGTCCACAATGCGTTAACGCCACGACCCAAGTTAAATGGTGTGTCTGGGCCAAGGTTCTTGTCGAACATTTCGCCGTAGTTGCCCATTTGGCTGATGACTTTGTAGCAGAAGTCGTTGTTCAAGCCCATAGCTTGACCAAGGTCGCCTTCAACACCGAGCAAGTTCAGGATTGCTGGGTTGTCGCTGCCGAGCATTTCGTCAACGTTAGCTTGTGTTACACCAAGTTCTTCAGCTTGGAATGTACAGTTTGTTGACCATTTTACGATGTCGAACCAGTTGTCATCACCATGGCGCACAAGTGGGCCGAGTGGTTCTTTAGACATGGTTGCGTCAAGGATAGATACGCTTCCTTGGTCATCAAACAAAACGAGACCACTAACGAGACCTGATTTGTCAGTTGTCCAACCGTCGCAACGGCCTTCTTCAAAAGAAGCACGTGGTGCATCTGGTTCGTCAAATACAACTGGTTCGTAGTCGATGCCTAATTGACGCATAACGTCAGCTAAGTTCTTTTCAGTTGTGGTACCAGCAGCAACACAAATTGTACCGCCATCAAGACCTTCGAGGTCGGTGATGCCAGAGTCAGCTTTAACCATCATGCCCTGTCCATCATAGAATGTGGTAGGAGCAAAGTTGAAACCGAGTGACGTATCGCGGCTAACTGTCCATGTTGTCTGGCGAGACAGCATGTCAACTTCACCTGATTGGAGAACTGGGAAGCGGTCTGTACCAGTTGTTCCACGGAATTCAACAGCTTCTGCGTCACCAAGAACAGCAGCAGCAACTACTTTACAATAGTCAACATCGAAACCAGTCCAGCTACCATCTTCTTCGAGGAAGCCGAAACCTGGAGAAACACCGGCTGGAACACCACAGTTTAGTGTGCCACGGTCTTGTACGGTTCCGAGGGTGTCGCCACCAGCAGCCATTGCTTCTGGTTCTGAGCTAGAAGCTGCGTCGGCAGCAGCCATTGCTTCGTCACGTGCAGTTTCTGCATCAGAAGCCATTGATTGTGCTTCAGCAAGTTCAGATTCGAGTGAAGCGACTTTGCTTTCAAGGTCTGCCATTGCAGCAGAATTGTCTTCACCGCCGCCACATGCGACAAGTAGGAGTGCCATTAGGGCAGCAACTAAAAATATTGAAAACTTTTTCATCTGTTTTCTTCTCCGTATATGGATTTTAAGGCTTTCCAATTAAAACCTTTTGATTACATTGTAATTAAGTGATGGAAGCGGAAAAGTCCCCAACCAACAATGAGATAATGTTTGATTTGATTAAATCAACACATTAGTTTGCATGAGAGCTATACGGTTTCGTTTATCGTATTGATTTGCTTCCATACACTGCAATGGATGCCAGTCCGCTGATTAATTTGCTGAGGAATCTTCTCTTCCGTAAAGATTCACTAAACATTAGCATAACATTGAATCGATTGAAAGTATATCGGCAATACCCGTTTGGTCAAGTTCATGACGATGATACTGGAAACATTGTGTACTGTCTTGGATTGATGCCAGCGTTTTGCGGTGTCAATCTGTCTACATCGACACGATTGATAGTTTAGTCGTCCATTTTTGTCAATTTTTACTCATCTGCGGTTGTTTTCGGCCGAAATTCATCTCGACTCCATTCACTCCACGATCCAACATAAAGCTTGCCAATCGGCAGCTCCGCATGTGCCAGCGCAAGCAAGTTAATACAGGCGCTGACGCCAGATCCACAGTAGAAAGTCGCTTCATTACTGGGCACATTGCCCAAAAGCTCGCTGAATTGGTGGCGTAAAAGCTCGGCCGAAAGCATTTTCTTGTCCGCATCTAAATTGAGCGGATGGTGACGATTGAGCGCCCCTGGGATGTGTCCCGCCACGGGATCGGACCCTTTGGCTAGTCCCGCAAAGCGTTTGGCGTCGCGCGAGTCGATCAAGCATGTTTGGTCGAGAACTTCATCAATCACAACCAGCATATCTGGGTTGGGGCTGCCTTGAAATTCGGCCGAAACGTTCACGATTTCTTCACGATTGGTTGGGTAGCCAGCCGCTTCCCACGCCGCCCAACCGCCGTCCAGAACGGCCGCTTTGGTGTGTCCCATGTAGCGCAGCAGCCACCACAGGCGTGCGGCGGTCACGCTGCCGCGACGGTCATACGCGACGACTTGGGTGTCATTTGAGATGCCAAGTTTAGAGAACAGTTGGCGCAGTTTTTCGGCCGAAGGCAGCGGATGACGCCCCCGATCGGTCAGCGGTGGCCCGCTCAAATCATGATAAGTGTGAGCATACACCGCCCCTGCAATATGCCCTGATTGGTACTGTCTAACGCCTGCTTCCTTGTCGCTCAACTCGTAGCTGCAATCGACGATGACCCAATTGGGCTGGGTCAAATTTGTTGCCAGATCTTCAATGCTAATAATGGTGGTATGCATAAGCCTCTTCTAAAACAAACGATGTTATGTGGTTGCGTTGCAAGCGAGAGAAGCAAACGGTGAATCAAAAATAAAATCTCTTTGGGAGTTTAAGGGGTTAAAAGCACCCCCACCTAACCTCCCCCCACGGGGGAGGGATCTGATCTCCCTCCCTGCGGGAGGGATTAAGGGAGGGTTCCCTACTCTCCATATTTAGGATTCAAAGCGCCGAGAGCGCTCTGTGGCCTGCCTCGCGGTTCGCACGTAATTCTAGCGTCTGGGCATTGTTTAGAATAGTATATCCACGCTACAGTTGCCCGATTGACTTCAGTTTTATTGGGTATACCGAGATTTGTTTGGATTGCTTGAAATTGAATTGAATGAGACCAAGGAGAATCACAGGATGACATTTAACTTCGATCAACCGATTGATCGCTCAAACACGCACAGTGCTAAACATCATCTAATTAGTCGAAATGGTGTTTATACGCAATCGAATGCTGCCGATCGAACGAATGGCGCAGATCGCACGCTCCAGATGTGGGTTGCAGACATGGATTTCGAGACGGTTCCTGAGATTGCGGAGGCGTTGCACAAGCGTATCGATCATCAGATCTATGGATATACGCTGCCGCACGATGGCTACCATGACGCTGTGATGAGTTGGTACAAAAAGCATTACGATTGGCAGGTTGAGAAGGAATGGATTTTGCATACGCCAGGGGTCGTTGCGGCGCTCAATGCGGCTGTGCGCTGTCTCACCGAACGAGATGACAAAGTTTTAATCCAGTCACCTGTGTATCATCCATTTAAGCATGCGATCGAGAACAACGGGCGAACGGTTGAAACAAACCCGCTGATTTTAGACGAAGCGACAGGCCGCTACATGATGGATTTTGAGGATTTAGCGCGGAAAACGGCACAACCTGACGTGACGCTTGTTCTGTTTTGCAGTCCACATAATCCTGTATCGCGCGTTTGGACACCCGAAGAACTGATGCGTTTTGCACAAATCTGCAACGAGAATAGCGTCACGATTTTGGCAGACGAACTGCACTGTGATCTGATTTTTAGTCATGCGAAGTTTGTGCCGCTGGTAACGCTTTCTGACGAGGTTGCAAATAACACGATTACCTGCATGGCACCTAGCAAGACGTTTAATCTGGCTGGACTAAAAACATCGCAAATTACCATTTCAAATCCTGAGTTACGCGCAATTTTTGATGCGGAATTGACACGGACCGTTTTGGGAAAGCCTAAAATGTTTGGGTTGATTACAACTGAGGCGGCGTACACCCACGGTCAAGAATGGCTTGATCAGGTGATGGCCTATATTGAGGCAAACTTTTATTACATGCGCGATCGTTTTGCTGAGGGTTTGCCGCAGCTAAAGGTGACGCCTGCGGACGGAACCTATTTGATGTGGCTCGACTTTCGTGCGTTTGGACTGAGCCAAGCCGAACTGATTGATAAGCTGCTCGATGAAGCAAAAGTGCATATGAGCAGCGGTGCGCAGTTTGGCACAGAAGGGGAAGGGTTCATGCGGATTAACATCGCCACAGCCCGTGTGGAGCTTGAAGAAGCGGTCGAACGCATCATTCGCACCTTCGCATAGCACAAAACCCTTGCGGCAGACGTTCGGCTCCTGAAGTTCTGGAAATCGGCCGCTCTTTTAAGATTATGATCGAAGTTGAAATTTGTTTAAACGGAATTGATTCTGCCATTGCGGCACAAGCGGGCGGCGCGACACGGGTTGAACTGTGTGACAATCTGATGGAAGGCGGTACAACGCCCAGCCAAGGAATGGTCGCCGTGGTGGCTGACCAGCTTGATATTGGCGTGATGGCGATGATTCGGCCGCGCGGGGGCGACTTTCTATACACCGACATGGAATTTGCCGTGATGGCGCAGAACGTCAAAATGATGCACCAACATGGGATTCAAGGCGTTGTGTTTGGGATGTTGCTGCCTGATGGTCAGATAGACAAAAAACGGATGCAACGTCTGATCGAGTTGGCTCGGCCGATGGAAGTCACTTGTCATCGTGCGTTTGATATGTCACGCGATCCGTTTGAAGCACTTGACACACTGCTTGAACTCGGCGTTGATCGCCTGTTGACCTCTGGGCAAGAGCTAAACGCACTGCGCGGACTGGATCTACTGACCAAATTGCAGCAGCGGGCTGGCGATGACCTGATTATCATGCCTGCTGTGGAGGTCACTGTTGAAAATGCGCGTCAGATTGTCGAAACGGCAAAGGTGCGTGAGATTCACATTGGGTCAAACGTAGAGCGTCAACGTCAAACGGGAATGTGTTATCAGAATCCGCGTGTTTCGATGGGGGATGATTTTGAGCTGCCCGAATATTCGATGCCTTACACTTCGGCCGAATTGGTGCAGGAAATAGTTGAACAGGTTCGTTTCAAATAGTCAGAAAATATCTAAACAAGCTGTAAACACAAAAAGCTCCCTTAAGGGAGCTTTTTGCTGTGCCGAGAAGAGGACTCGAACCTCCACGTCTATACAGACACTACGACCTGAACGTAGCGCGTCTACCAATTCCGCCATCTCGGCAAGTGATGGGAATTCTACAAAAGTAATTTAGATTGTCAACACCAAATGCCAAAATTCGCCTATTTCTGTGGTTGTGTATAGGTAGAGGTTAGTCAGGGTGATGATCGGTTGAGTTATCGGATGGGGCTAGGAAAGCGATGGGGACTAGCAACAGCAATAGTAGCGGGGCTGAAAAGATAACAGCTTGAACTGCTAAGAACAGCATGACAATGCTCAAGGTAATACGAATGTCGGTCTTACTCATGATTTGTTTGGCTCCAACAAAGAATTAATACTAAGGATAACGTGTTTAACAGCGGAGATGAGTGAAGGAGTTGTGAATAACGCCAGTGCTGGTAGATAGCTACATTATGGTACTGAGGGGCTAGGGGAAATGGTCGTTTAGAAAGTGGATTTAATACGGAATCTGTACGAGGGCATGAAGGGATCGTGAAGATTGATTTCGGCCGAAACCGTTGCCCACACGCTATCCCACACGTACAATGCTCTCACAAATAAACACCTGTTTTGGGAACCAAAGGGTAAAGATTTTAAAGCGTACAACGCAAAATGTGACCAAAGGTCATTACACTGCCTATTTTACGCCTTACACAGGAACTCAACAAAGAACTAAACATTTCACATGAGTACTATTTTCTCAAAAATCATCAATCGTGAGATTCCATCAGACATTGTCTATCAGGATGATCTCGTAACCGCCTTCCGTGACATTAATCCCGCCGCACCGACGCACATTCTCATTGTGCCGAATCGTGAAATCCCAACCGTGAACGATGTCACCGATGCAGACGAAGCGGCGCTGGGGCGGCTCTTCACCGTGGCGCGTAAACTGGCCGCACAGGAAGGCATTGCCGAAAGCGGGTATCGTCTCGCCGTCAATTGTAACCGCGATGCGAATCAGGAAGTATTTCACCTGCATATGCATCTGATTGGCGGTCGTCGACTAGGCAGCATGACGATTCCAGCCAGCAAACTAAAATAAACAGCATGGAATTACAACTCAATAACAAAGTTGCGATTGTAACAGGCGCTGGACGTGGGATCGGCGCAGCAATCGCCAAAACGCTTGCTGCCGCAGGCGCACGGGTGGCTGTCAACGATCTGAACCCCGATCGGGCTGGTAAAGTTGTCAAAGCGATCGAGAACGCAGGTGGGGAAGCGATCGCGGTGATGGGTGACGTGGGCAACAAGTTTCAGTGCGTCCACATTGTCGAAGCGACCCGTGAAAAATGGGGCCAGCTCGATATCCTGATCAACAACGCAGGGCTTGAACCAAGCGGCTCAATTCTAAAAATAGACGAATGGGATTGGGATCGCTGTATGGAAGTGAACCTGAAAGGGACATTTTTTATGAGCCAGCTTGTCGGGCGCGTCTTTTCGTGGGAAAACGCGGAACGTGGGGCTGTAATCGTCAATGTCGCCTCCACAGCGGGTGTGCAGGTGGCGCTTGCTAACCATGCTGCTTACTGTGCAGCAAAAGCAGGTGTTGTCGGCTTTGCCCGTGAATGTGCGCGTGAGTTTGCCGCCTACAATGTGCGAGTCAACACGGTGCTGCCTGGCATCATTGAAACGGAATCGACCGCCCGTTTGCGCGAAATGCCAGAGGTGATGGAACGTTGGCAGCGTGAGATCCCACTCGGCCGATTGGGCATGAGCGAGGAAGTGGCGCAAACTGTTTTGTATCTGTGCTCAGATGCGGCAAGCTACATGACAGGGCAAACGCTGACGGTCGATGGCGGTCGTGTGATGAGGTAGGGCGACGATAACCTTTGCAAATAACTCAGATGATCAACATCAACAAACGTTTGACTCAGACGCGATTAGGTTTAGGGTGTGCATTTTTGATTTTGCTGCTGCTGGTTGGTTGCCAGCAATCGGCCGAAACCCCCACCTCAACCGCCATCCCTATCGAATCAGCAACCTTGCCTAGTGCAACCGCAACACCCGAAATCGATCCAATCCGCACCCTCACCCTCATCTACACCAACGACGAGCACGGCTGGATGGAAGGGGTGGAAGAAGGGCGTGGCGCGGCCGAAATTGTTTCTCTGTGGCGCGAAGACGGCTGTGAGCCTGCAACCTGCCTCATCCTCAGCGGTGGCGATATGTGGACAGGCCCCGCCATTTCAAGCTGGACCGAAGGGGCGAGCATGGCAGACGTGATGGACGAAATGGGTTATGCTGCCGCCGCTGTTGGCAACCATGAGTTTGATTTTGGGCTGGAGCAACTCAAGCTGCTGGCTGAACAATCGACCTTTCCATTCCTGAGCGCCAACATTCGTTACAAAGACAGCGGGGAGATACCCACCGATCTTGGTATTCAGCCCTTCACCATTGTGGAGCGCAGTGGCATCCAAATTGGCATTATTGGTCTGACGACGCAACGGACGCCACAGACAACCCTGCCAACAAACGTTGCTGAGTTTGACTTCATCCCCTACGCTGACGCGCTGAAAGAGGTGATTCCACAGGCGCAGGCGGCTGGTGCCGAGATGATTGTTGTGCCGGGGCATATTTGCTCTTGGGAAGTTGCGCCGCTGGTGCGCAGCGGGCTTGATGTGCACGTGCTGGGCGGTGGACACTGTAATGAGCTACAGGCAAAGTTTAATGAGCGCAACGGGATTATTTCGCTGATCGGCGGCTCTCATTTGCAGACGTATGCGTTTGCAAAAATTGATTTTGATGTGGCCCAGCGTGAAATTGTTTCGGCCGAAGTCGACATCCGTAAAAACAGCATGGGTCGCAGCGAACCGTTGATTGCCGACACTATCAGTGAGTGGCAAGCGGTCGCGGCGGAGGAATTAGACGTTGTGATTGGGTATTTGGAGCCGGGGCTGGCGCGTCGTTCGGCCGAAATGCAGCAGCTTGTCGTCGAAGCATGGCTGGCTGGTGTGCCGTCGGCCGATATTGCCGCCACCAACCTCGGCGGCTTCCGACAGGCACTCGATGCAGGCGATCTGAGCGTCGGTGACGTGGTTGGCATGTTGCCCTTCAACAACGTCCTCGTCGAAGTTGAGATGACGGGCGAACAGTTTAGCCGCATTCTTGGCATCCGCCCCGATATTGCTTTGGGTGGCGTAACCCGCGCTGGGGTGCGCTTTATTTTAGATGCGACAGGGGAACGGCTTGAGCCAGATGAAACGTATACGGTGCTGGTGACCGATTTTATGTATGCTGGTGGGGATGAACTCGGCGGCCTAGCCGAAGCAGATCCCGATGCGTACAATACCGCAATCGACTGGCGACAGCCCGTGCTTGATTGGATTGAGGGGGTGGGAAGTTCGGCCGAAAACCCCCTAAACACCATGATTGGACAATAAAATAATTGCTCCACTCGACACACATCATACAATCCTTAACAGCCCCAAAAAATAGCCGTTGAACGGACAGCCTTGTCCGTTCCCACCACGCATCATACACTCCTTAACAGCCCCAAAAAATAACCGTTAAACGGACAGCCTGTCCGTTTTCACCCAACACACATCATACACCTTTAACGACCTTAGAAATAACCGTTGAACGGACAGCCTTGTCCGTTCCCACCCATCAAAAAATGGGTTTAGCACAGGCACTTTTTCCTCTCCTCATTTAACGCCCTCCAGAGAGAAAAGCGTAAGATTAACCCTGCTTTATCTCAACCTTAAAAAATGCTATACTATTTTATGTAACTATTCGGTTACTAAATTTGACTGAGATTTGTCCTGTGCTAAAGACGCAATGCCACAAATTATTCTCCTTCTATCAATTATAGTTGGTATCCTCATCGTCTCATCTGTGACGGGGTTTGCTGTTGCCTTTTTTTATATCAAACTGCGTCTTCCAACCTCAACAAAACGCGCTCAGGCGCTTGATCAATACAACAAAACGGCACGTGAACATCTGCTGCAAATCCATCCCCTTTTGGCGCTCGAACCACTAGCTGAGTCGCCGCTGCACACGCTTGATTCTGAGGCTTTGGCGCTATTTGCCGATCTTGGGCCACTGTTGCAACATTTAGATGGATCGCTGCTGCCAGAGCTACAGCAGGTGTGGCAGGTTGGTATTGATTCACAACTGCTGATTCCCTTTAAGGTGACTGAACGCATTTCGGCGCTTGAAGTGGCGCGTAAAAAGATTGATAAGGGCTATACGGCTTATTTAGCCGATCGCGTGCTGTTGGATCGCTTGATCACACTACAGCAAAAATATAGCCAGCTCCAGCAGATTATTGAGACTGATTTGCAGCGGCAACGCGGCTTGCTTGATGGTGTATTGGCGCGTTTGGAAACGGCGCGTCTCTCGGATGAGCAAGCGTTTTTTGATGTTGAACTACAGATTGAACGCCTGTCGGATTCGCTGCGCGAGGTTGAGGCGCTGTTTGATTTTGAATCGCTGGCGGTCCATCCTGAAGGAATTCATCATTTTCGTCATGTTTATAATTTGATGTATCCGCGTCTCATCTTTTTTGACACGATGCTGCCCCAACTCAACTACCGTCTGCATCAGCTTACCCGCGCCCAGCGTTATCTCCAGCGGGAACGGGTGCGTCTAAGCGATTTGGATCAATCAATCCAACAGCAGCTAAATAAGGCGGAAACACGTCAGATTGATGTCACAGACCTGTGGCAAAAGTATCAGGTAGCACAGGATAATTTGGCGCGTACACAGCAGGCGTTTGATCGGCGTTCAACTGAAACGTATATTTCGATGGCGGGAAGTTTAACGCGGCGAGGGGAAGTGAATGATACGCGGTTAGAGTTAATTTCGGCCGAACTTCGCAACATTCTCAGCGAAACCCGCACCCGTCTCAGCCTAACCGTCCAGCTCGAACACCTGCACGAGTCAATTCATCTGCTCGGCGATCTGCACGAAGAGCTGCGTGGGCTTGTCCAAACGGACGAACACACTCGCTATGAAAAGTATCTGTCTATCATCACCGATCTCAGCCTAGACCTAGAACGCCGCCGTGAAGCGCTTGAAGACAAACAGGCCCGTGAACAGTTAGACACAAAACGCTCTACGCCCCCATAAAGCACAAACGCCCCAGCAGGGCGTTTGTCTCAGATTTTTTCGTAAGCAGATTCCCCACCTACAAAATTATTTTTATACAGATTGATGTCTCTGCCGCGCTGACGTTATTTCCTGTTCCGCCTAAGTTTCATATCCCCTCGGTAGCTCGGCGCTTCCAACAAGAAGAACTGACAAAGCGGGCTATAAAAACGTGAGGCAAGCCGCTGGTCAAGCTGGTTGAACTGGGTAGTTGTCGTGATAATTGTGGGCAGCTTGGCATTAAAGCGATAGTTAAATAGCTGATATAGCTTTTCGCGTGCCCACGCTGTCGCACTTTCTGTCCCAAGATCGTCCAAAACAAGAAGCGGAACCGTTTTGACCTCGTTAAAGCGCTTGTCTAGCCGTGCGCTGACGCTGGGGCTAAAGGTTGAGCGTAAATGATCGAGCAAATCAGGCACGACAATAAATAAGACTTTTTCACCCCGACTCGAATAGGTATTGGCAACGGCCGCTGCTAAGTGTGTCTTACCATTTCCAAACGCGGTGCTGTTCAGAACAATCCATCCTTGGGGGTCCTCTGCAAACGTGCGCGTTAGATTGTACGCTTTGCGCAGATTGGTCGCCTGTGGACGGAGTAACTCAGTGGTTCGCAGGCTGAACGTCTCAAATGTCTTGTCGCTATGCAAATGCAGCGATGATAAATCAGATTCCTCATGGTAGCGTCCACCGCGTCGGAAATCGGGGGCCGTGATCGGGATAATTTGTACAAGACCAAAGTCAGAAAGCCGCGATCGAATGCGAATCTCAATCGAGTCGATATCCTCATTGGTGGTGACGACCGTGGGGAGACGTGCGTTGTAACGATGGTTGAAAATTTGGTACAGTTTTTCTTGCGCCCAATCGCTGTTATTTTGTGCGCCTAAATCATCGAGAATGAGCAGGGGCGTATCGCGAACCTGTTGAAAACGCTGATCGTAGCTGTGTGGGCTGTTTGGGCGATAGGTGCTGCGCAAATGGTCGAGCAGGTCAGGGGTGTTGACAAATAGAACCGTTTCTTTTAACTCAAGCCGGCGGTTTGCAATAGCGGCGGCTAGATGTGTTTTACCGCAGCCATAGCTGCCTTTCAGCAGCAGCCAGCCTTCGGGTTGCTCTGCAAATGCTTTGCAGCGTTGGTAGGCTCGATGAAGGTTTTGTGCTTTTTCGGCCGATAACCCAATCCCATCAGACACAAACGCCTTAAACGTATGTTCCCGCAATGCACCAAGCTGGCTCATTCTTTCAAGGGTAGTGTCCCGCTTTCTCTCCAGCTCTCTCGCTTTGCAGGTACACACAACCGCTCGCCCAAAGCGAGGGTCATCTGGCAACACATTGGGTACGAAGAAACCGCGTCCGCCACACCTAGAACAAATATCTAGCTTTTTAGGTGGCCCGTACTGTTTACCGTTGAATGATGTCTTTAAGCTCGTCTGGAATTTGGTCAACCCGTTGCGTTTCAACAGTTCGTCGATTGCCTTCACTATCTTTACCCTCAGTGCGCCAGCGTTCTAAGATTGCACGCACGTATCGCCATTTTCGTACATTGTTTTCGACCGATCGTTGGATCGCTTGCTCTATCCATTGTAGCGGATATTGTTGCTCTGCGTCACGTAATTCTTCCGCTAACATAGGGGTTAGTGTACCGATGTTTTGCTCATACAATGTGAAGATATTCGGCCGTTCAACAAGCAACACTGCGGCTTCATCTCGCCCTAACGCGGGACGCCATTCACCTGTCAAAATGCCTTCAACAGCAGCACGCCCGCGTGCCGTGTTCATGAAATATAGCTCTGTTTGTCCTTTTGAACTTTCTAAACTGACGTGCAATAGCGTTCCACGCTGTACGGCTCGCTCCACGCCACCATTAAGCTGTTCTAACGCAACTGTGTGGGTTGCGCCCAGCCCGCTCATCAAAATCTCATCCTGTATAAAGTCAGTAAAACGCAAATAACGAATGGAACGATCTTGCTGAGTTAGCGCCCAAAATGCGTATAGCGTCACCTTCATCTCGCCCAAATGGTCGATATGGGGCATTAATTCGCTAAAAAACATGCTGGGCATCGGAATTAACCGCTGTTTACCATCGGGAAAACCAGAGAAACCTTTCATAGAGAAGAGAAAGCGAATGAAGTATGTTGAATGAAGTATGCAAAAATTTGCTCTTTATTCACCATTCCTGCATTCGGTATTTCTTACAAACTTACCTCTTGTCGTTGTAGATTCTTAAATGTTGCCAGCTCTTGCTGCCAAAACAAGTCGATTGTACCAACGGGCCCATTACGATGTTTTGCAATCACAATTTCAGCGATGCCCGGCCGCTCCGTTGTTTCGGGATTATAGTACTCGTCTCGATAGATAAAGCCCACAATATCCGCATCCTGCTCAATTGAGCCTGAATCACGCAAATCGGACAGCATCGGCCGCTTTTCCTGTCGCGACTCAACCGAGCGCGAAAGCTGTGCAGCGGCGACCACAGGGACATCTAGCTCACGTGCCAACAGCTTTAGCCCACGCGAAATCTCGCTGATTTCTTGCACACGATTGTTGCTGTTGCGATCGGAGGCCATCAACTGCAAATAATCGAGCACGATCAGATCGATGCCGCGTTCCGCATACAGGCGACGGCATTTAGTCCGTAGCTGGCGCGGCGTGACACCTGGCGAATCATCGATGTAAATTTGTGTTTCGGAGAGGCGACCCAGTGCTTCGTAGAAAATCGGTAGCTCGGTGTCATAAATATGACCACGACGCAGGCGTTGCGCATCGATTTGCGTTTCGGCCGCAAGCATCCTCATGAGCAGCTGATCAGCCGACATCTCCAGATTGAAAATCGCCACGCGCTTGTTGTGTTTGCGTGCAGCATTGAGCGCCATCGCGTTAATCAGAGACGTTTTACCCATACCTGGGCGAGCCGCGATAATGATCAGATCAGATTTGTTGAGGCCACCCAGCAACCGATCGAGATCGGTGAAACCTGTTGGAATGCCAACAATTTCATCTCCCTGCTCGCGTAGCTGCTCCATGCGCTCCATGAACTCGCGGGCCACCCGTTTTATGGGTGTTAAATCTTTTGTGGTGCGCTCTTCGCTGATGCCAAACAAAGCTTGTTCTGCTTTGTCGAGCACCATCTCGATCTCCTCTTCTTCCTCATAGGCAAGGTTCGCGATGTTGCTAGCGGCACGAATCATGTTGCGCCGTACTGCTGCATTCTCAACCAGTTTGCCGTAGGTCTTCGCATTGATCGAGGTCGGTACGGCGTTCAACAGGTCGATTAGATACCCTTCGCCACCTATATCCTCAAGCTGCCCACGTGCTCGTAACGTATCCGCAAGCGTTACAAAGTCCATCGGCTCACGTGAATCATAGAGGTGCAGGATAGCATCGTAGATCCAGTTGTTGGTTTCGCGATAAAAGGAGCTAGGTTTGAGAAAAGCGGAAACTTCAAAGATCGCGTCTGGATCGATGAGGAGAGAGCCAAGAACAGCCTCTTCGGCTTCTATGTTGTGAGGGGGTAAACGATTGATATCGGACATGCAAGAAGGGAATAACAAGCGGCAAGGGGCAGGCGGCAGGTAAGTTTATCTGCCACTTTTCACTTTTCACTTGCTGCTTTGTGTTAAAACAAAAACGAGAAACATATCACAGACATGTTTCTCGCTCTTTGTAAAAATTCAAACTTACAGTTTTAGTCGTTGAGATTGTCGAGAAAGTCACGAAAGGCGTCTAAATCTGCATCGATTTCTGGATCAGGTGCAGCGACTTCTTCTTCGACTTCTGGCTCGCTAATGTCAGGTTCGGGCGTAATGCCTGCCTCCGCCATGACTTGTTCGGCGACAAAAATTGGGACTTTGGCCCGAACGGCAACTGCAATGGCGTCAGATGGACGACAGTCAATATTCTGTGTCTCACCATCTACTTTAACATAGAGGCGAGCATGGAACACTGAATCGCGAAGCTCGTTGATTAAAATGTGGGAGATGGTCCCGCCCATTTGCTCCACAACATTTTTGAGCAGGTCATGGGTCAATGGACGCGCAAGCTCGGTATCCTTTAATTCGATGCCAATAGCTTCTGCTTCACATGGCCCAATCCAGATTGGGAGTTGATGATCGCTTTCAGCGTCACGCAACATGACGAT
>JBMZDF010000015.1:0-6809 GCA_049614105.1 Promineifilaceae bacterium (SeqCode) | reverse complement strand
TCGTTGTTGCGAGATTAGGCTGACGCGGATACTGTCGATAACGACTTCAATCATAGTAGTTGAAACCTCATGCCGTTTGTTTCAGATGAGGTGGATTGTAGCATAAAACGAAAATGACTTCATTGATCAGTACGTTTAGCTCGGACGGATTGGCATTCTCTTGCAGATTTTTTGCACTTTGCCTCATTCGGCTGTGGGCAACATGGCGCAAATAACGATTGCTTTTTATTCAGCCTTAATGTTTGCTGTCGGTTGGCAATTTCGGCCGATTTAGCTCAACAGGCGTATTTTTACCTGAAACAGAGCGCCAACGAATATTCATCGTCTCAATTGCAAGCGAGAACGCCATTGCAAAGTATACATAGTTCTTGATGTGCAGGTCGTGAGCCGCTTCGGGATTCCAACCTTCGATAACCAATACGGAGCCGATCAAAATCAAGAACGCCAGCGCAAGCAATTTCATTGTTGGGTGTCGTTCGACAAAATCACTAATCGCATTGGCCGCAAACACCATGATAGCGGCCGAAATCAAAATAGCGATCGTCATAATCCAAAGATTCTCAGCAATCCCGATGGCGGTAATCACAGAATCGAGCGAGAAAACAACATCGACCAACATAATTTGAGCCAGAACAGCGCCCATTGTTGCGGCTCCTTTAGACGAACCGTGTCCATGTTCTTCGCCTTCTAGCTTATTATGAATCTCCGACGTACTCTTGCCAATCAGGAATAGACCACCTAGCAACAAAATCATGTCGCGGCCACTGAGGCCAAAGACAAGGGGTGCTTGCAGGCGTGTGATGATAGCGGTCAAAACGAAAAGTAAGATGAGGCGGCTGATAACTGCGATAGCAATCCCAAGCTGCCGCGCACGTGGCTGCTGCTCTTTAGGAAGCTTGCTCGACAAAATTGCAATAAAGATAACATTGTCGATACCCAGAATGATCTCAAGGAGAGCCAGTGTGATCAGTGCAACAAAGCCTTCAGTAGTAAATATCTCTGCCATAATCAAATATCCAACTTATATAGTTTTTGTGCCTTATTGATAGGTGCAGCACGATGTTCTTATCTATGCCTACGGTATCTGATTTTTCGCGCATCGGCAAGTGTTAATGTAGATCTAGCAGGTAAATTGCTTGACAAAGTTAGATTCTTTTGCGAAGTCGGTTGCTGGAATGACAACTGTCACAGAGTCTCTTGCGCAAGGATTTGATTGATTGACTAATTTTTGGTGTGATTTATTGTTGGAAATCGCTTAAAAATTCTCTGTACGTTAGACTGTTGAGAAAGTACAATGTAGATATGAAAACATTCCTGATTTTTCGTCATGCCAAATCAAGTTGGAGCAGCGCAAGCGTTGCCGATTTTGATCGCCCATTAAATAAACGTGGCGAGCGGGACGCGCCGCTTATGGGGGCGTGGTTGAAACAGCAGAGGTGTGTGCCAGAGCTGATTCTTAGCTCGAACGCGAGACGGGCGCAATCAACGATTAAAGCTGCTGCTGAGGCAATGGGCTATAACGGCGACATTGGATTTACACGCGCTTTTTATCTTGCGCATCCAAGCGTTTATATTGAAACGGCCGCACAAGTCTCGAATGAGATTACTTGTTTAATGGTGGTTGGGCATAATTCAGGGCTTGAGGAACTGATTCTTGAGTTGACTGATGAGTATGAGGTGATGCCGACGGGGGCTATTGCGCACCTGACGTTGCCTATTGATGATTGGGCTGACTTTTCGGCCGAAACGCCCGCCACGCTCCACGCCGTTTGGCGTCCCAGAGAACTCCCCGCCTCACATTCCCCGAATTAACCGCGACATACTTTTCGACTGTTCGATCCACGCGCCAACTAACCCAACTTTTAGCTCATATTGCGTTTGAACGCCGTCATGCGCGACGGTCATAATGTTGCGCTGCACAAGTTTTTCCAGCGCGGCGGTGATTTGTGTGGGCGTGAGCGTTGTTTTGTAGGGCTGTAGCGCCTCCACAATGGCAAGGGTGCGGAAGGGTAGCTCTTTGTCGATCAGGTGGGCGATGGCGATCAGGGCTGCACGTTCGGCCGATGTGGAACGTTGCCAAATGTAGGCAAAATGCACTTCGCCCAAGCCTAACATCTCTGAGACAGTTTCATTTACATCAGAAATGGTGACGTAGCTCGTTTTCTGCTCGTTGGCGCGTTTGACAAGGCTGTAGCAAACAAGCTGTAAAAAGTAAGGATGCCCCGCTGTGAGCCGCCAAATTTTGTTGATTGCCAAATCGTCATAAATCAGGTTCGGCTCCACAGGCTTAGTCAGCAGATCCAGCGCCGCTCGTCTGTCAAGAAAATCAATCGACTGATAAAGCGCAATATTAAACAAAACAGACCAATAATCGGTGGTCATCTCCTCTAGTTTGTGCGTCCCCACAAAAATAAAACTCAACCCTTCACCATGCTGCATCAGGTGGCGAAGATATGAAAAGATGGTGCGCGGAAGGATATTGTCGGTGGTCAGATTTTCAAATGCTTCAAACTCATCAAACACAAGCACTAATTTTGTTGTTGGCAACAACTGCTCGCGCACGGAGGGAATAAACTGGTGTTGAAACCAGTTTCCGGGGTTCTGGTTCAACGTATCGAGATCGGGAACCTCAATGTCGAGATCGTATTCGAGCAGCACGTCTGAAATGAGCCACGCAATATCTTGGAAAAACGCGGTCATGCCAGGCAGCACGCCTAGCGATTGACAGTCAATATAAATTGGGATGAGGTGATCGGGCAGGTGGCGATTGAGCCGCAGCAGGGCGGAGGTTTTGCCCGTGCGGCGCTGGCCGACGAGAATGAGAACGTGTTGCTGGGAGGCGCGTTCGGCTTCTTGGGCGATGAAGTTGAAAAGCGGCATTCGGCCGAAAAACAGCGCACTATCGGGCCGCAACGGCGTCCCTGGCGAATAAGGATTCTTGATCGGGGCAAAATCCTTGTTGGGGGTCAACACCGTCACAAGATTTGCATACTCAAACGCCTGTGCCGTTCGCTGTCGATCGCTGTACACGATGCGAAACGCCAATCGAAAATGTTCCTGCGGCGGAACGCTAATCTCAAAATGAACCTGCCGTTTTGCCGAGGGCGCTAAGGATTGAATGTGCTGTGTTGCCCCGTTGGTCGCCGTGATTTTGTCATGCAGCATCGTTATCTGCACATCCTCGGCCGTGGCACGCCCCAAATTTGTGATCTCAAGCGTGATCTGAGACATTTCGCTGGGGGCGATGCGTGCCGTCATCAGACGTGCTTCGAGCCGTGCGCGTCCTCGCAGCATTTCGATCTCAGTTGCAACCAAGGTTTGCCAATGTTCTGCAATCGCGCTGACCAAAACGCGACTGAGGTAGACGGCAGCACGCTTGTTTTCGCTGTTTAAGCGTTGCAACAGGCTGTTCGCATCATTTAAGAAGGCCAATCGATCTTCGGGCGTTGTGACGCGCGTGCTGTCCGCTAAGCTGTTAAAACTTGGCATGAGGCGTGGATACACGCCGTTCAGATTGTTGTGCTGGTCGCGAAGCGCCAAAAGCTGATCAAGTTTTGGTCGTAGCAAGCTTAATTCGGCCGTTGAAGCCGCCTGCATCAAGTCGCTTGCCGCACGACACATAAGACGCCACTCGCCAAGCTGGAAAACTGTATGTTGGGGTCTGTGTTCTGCGAGCACCGCGTTTAAGATTTGCAGCCCTGGCGCAGGACGGTCGCCCAACAAATATAGGCCATCCGCGAGACTCGCGATAAATTCGTCCCCCTGTTGGCGTGCGATGGTCGCCAGATTGACAAATAGCTGTGCTTCTTGCTCTTGATCGTTGTAATGTTCGTGCAGTTGAACTAGCGTTGTGGCTGACGTTCGTTTAAGCCGTCTGTAGAAACGACGTGCCTGTGAGGCTGGCTGTTGCCAGATAAAGATACCGCCGAGGCAGCACACAACAACGCCAAAAAAGAAGGTTATCCACGTGCCTGCAACTGACTGCTCTGGGGCAGAGGGGCGAATTGCGACGGGGCCATCGGCGGGTTCAAATAAATAACTCGGATTGTTTCCGTCTTGATATTGAATGCGATAGCGTACTGGCTCATCGTGCGTCGGCGGCGCTAACGCCCACTCTATAGACGAGAGGTTCCCAATCGTTTCTTGCGTGCTGACAAACTCCCACCCTGCGGTTTGCGGATTAAAGACTTCCAAGGTGGTTTGAATCGGCTGGCTTTCAATATCGAGAATGCTTAGCTGAATCAGGTATTGGGTTTCGTTGTTGGTCACGATCGGCTGACTCAACAAGGGAGGGTAGTTGGGCAGAAATTGAAATGAGCTTACGTTGCCATTTTCGTCAATGATGACAAGGTTGGCAGACTCGCTGGCGGGTCGGCGCAGTGCGGTGATGCCATAGACAGGTTTTTTTAGTGTGAGTGTGGATTCGGCCGAATTGCTCAACTCGATCTGCACCGTTCCGTCCGCCTTTGCAAGCACAAAATCTGTTTGACCAAGCCCCATAATGTCGCCAGCATAAGAGGCCTGTACATTTTGAATCAGCGTAGGGCCAGAGCCGGGCGTAATACGATCTTGACCATCGTTGAACGTTTGTGTGGTTGAACGCTGCCAGCTCTTGGTGTTAAGCGGCCGATAGGTATAAATTGCCGTTTGAACAACAGGCCGATCCGTGACCCCCACGCCAAGCTGTGCGATCCAATCTTTTAAGCGAGTTCCTTTCAGACAGGGTTGTTCGCCAATGGCACTTGCGGAAATTAATGTCAAGATGTCGACTGCGGATTGGCACGCACCTTCTTTCTCACCTACGCCAAACGTTTCTCTAAATGCGCCCGATAAATCATAAAGCCGCAGCTCGCGTCGGGTGGCAACAACAATATGAGGGGAAAGTTTGGACGGATGCTTTAGGAGTGTTAACGAACTGACGCTATCGCCGACAAATGCGCTCCACATCATTTCTTCGGTGTGTTGCCAAATGGTGTTTTCTTCGCCATCCGTTTCTAAAATATAGCCAAGCATCCGCCCGTTTGCCAAGCCAAACACAAGCGTGGGGGCTAGGTTTGACGTCTGCGAAACCAGCATTTTTTGGATGGGGGAGTTAAATATTAATGGCTCTGCCCAGCCTGCACGCCCGTTGTTTTTATATAGTTCTACCTGTGAGAAGGGGTCATCTGACACGTTCTCGGCCGATTTGTTATAAGCAACAATCAGATAACCTCCATCCCGCTTTCCCGCAGGTTGGGAGAGATTGCGACCGCTGGGCAAAGCGGCGGGGTCCACGTAGTCAATATGAACAACCTGATAACCAGATTTGGTGATAATCCAGTCGTCTGACCGATCGGCCGAATGAATGCGATGCAGTCGCCCGTCCTCCCCGCCAATAATCAGCGCATCGACAGCCGCTTGGTCAAGCTCATGCGCCAGAAAGGCGCTCGGTTTAGCGTCAAGCGCATAGCCTTGCTCGACAAGCGCCTGTGTGCTGCGTGCAACCGTTTGGGTGCTTAGCAAGGCAAACGAGGTGTCCGTTACCCGCGCTAATTCGCTAATGTTATCTTTGTTGATGTCTATCAAAAGCGGCTGCTGTTGAACGTGGGTTGTTTGGTACTGGTCAACAATGTTGTGGGCATGATCAAGCAGCAAAAGGAACTGATTTTCGCCATTGTCGACCAAGAGCGTTAGCGCAACAATTGCTTGGCGCGTTTGGGGCGCGTCTAGCTCACGAATGCTGACCGTAACGCCGTCTGTGCAGGCGACATCTTGTAGAATGAACGTTGCATTTTCCCAGCAAACCGCTTTGTCCCAAGCGCGACGCCCTGTTGCATCGTAGGCGATCAGTTTGCCAACCTCTGTGGCAACGATCAGTAGATTATCGTCTGTGTGCCATTCGGCAAATAGAAGGTCGCTAATCGGCCGATTAAGCGTGCGCGGGGTCCAAACGGAGGCTTTATCCATGTTGAGCAGAGACAGCGCCCCACGATTGTTGCCAACCGCGATGAGAGAGGGAGAATCGGCCGAAAATCGACCCACCCCGACCGCCGTAATGGCACGATCAAACGCTTCGCTCCAGCGGGAGCGCCCGTTTGCTTCGAGCAGATCAACGCGGCTAAACCCGCTGCCTGCACGATAGCTGTAAATTATTTCAGATAGGCCATCGCGATTGACATCTGCAATGATGATTTCGCGTGCAATTTCGGCCGAGGAGGCATCAATTGGCACATAATGCCACTTTTGTTCCCCAAGCGCATCATATTGATGCAGTGTGCCACCCTCAAATTGCGCCAACACGCCCGTTGAGCCATTAGGCAACGGCTGAGAAACCAGACGCACAACTGGCGCACTTAATTCGACGATGGCCTCTTCACGAACCGTACGACTTGCATCAACTTGTTGGAGTAGGCGGTCAGTTGCCACGACGATGGCGTCCGTTGTGCTGGCGATTGCCCGAATTGGTGTCTCAAACACCAATGGTTCCGCCCAAAGCGGAATGCCATTTACGCCAATCAACGTTAGCTGATTGCCCGCGCTTACAAACGCAAACCCTGCACCACCCGCTTGCGCGAAGTCAAACGCAACAATTGCATCGAGCGGGTCAGACGGATTAAATTGCCAATAACTGGGGACAGAGGGCGACTGCGCACTTGCCTGTGGGCTGGTTGTTAGCCCAAAACCAAGTGCGAATAAGCTCAGAAGGAGTAAAAACTTAAAGCCACGCAAAGGATAAGATGCTTAAGGTAAGGTAGTCAGGTTTTCAGGTAAAAAGCGGCCGTGACAGGTGCTTGAACAGTAGGTTGGTGTCTCTGGTCATTTCCTGCCGT
>JBMZDF010000014.1:0-27957 GCA_049614105.1 Promineifilaceae bacterium (SeqCode) | reverse complement strand
ACAACAACGTGTAGAGACGCCCCGCTGGGGCGTCTGATTATTGATCGAAAATTTTTGCAACCAAATATGCCCTTACCTTTGCCATGCTGGCCTCCCATGATGGATGGGCGGCGAAGCGGGCGAGGGCGTGGTCACGCATTTGTCGTCGTTGTTTGGGGTGATCACAAAGTGTTTGCAAGTGTTTGGCAAGTGCATGAACATCGTCTGTCTCGATTAGATACCCGTTTTTACCGTGCGTGATAAGTTCATGTGCTGCACCTTGTGTTGTGCCAATAGTGGGCAAACCAAACCCCATTGCTTCTAAATAAACGATGCCAAAGCTTTCATAGTAGGCGGGCATCGCGAATAAATCTGCCTGTTGATACGCTGTAACCAACGCATCGCCATCCAGTGGCCCTAAGAATTGAACACGTGACTGGAGGTGATTTCGGCCGATAATCGTCCTCAAACTCTGCGTATAGTCGGGTTCAACCGTTGTTGGCCCCACAATAGTTAGCGTGGTGTTCGCCACGGTTGCCATCGCCTCAAGGACAAGATGCAGCCCTTTGCGGCGAATCACGTTGCCTACATATAGTATACGCAATGAGCCATTAAGCACATGATTTGTTGGGGTTGTGCGGTGGGAAAATCGGTCGCCTGCGGGAACGGCAACAACGGTTGGCTTGTGCAGGCCAAACCGCCGTTGAATGTCGTTGTCGGTGGTTTGACTGGTGACGATAAAGCCATCGACCGACCGTAAATAGTGTTGCTCGATTTGACGATAAATCGGCCGAAGCCAGCGCGGTAGCCGCTCCGTCACTTTGAGCAAATGAACCAGCGATACAACCTGATAGTCGCGCTTGAGCCGCCCGTTTAGCCAAACAAGCGACGGGTGATTCATCTCGTCCTGAATCAGAACGTCAATGTTGAGCGCATCCAGCCGTTTCCGCAACGTCTGCGAAAAGTTGTCACGCAGATGATGCCAGTAGCCGCGATAGGGGATCGAAATAATCTCAACAGAATCGCCCTGACGACGCAGATAGTCAACAAGCTGGCGGTTGTACAGATAGCCGCCTGATACGGTGTCAATCGATCCGTAGATCAGCAGGGCGATTCGCAAAATACTGTTCGGCGGTCAGCATTGGGGTATCTCACCAAATGCTGAACGTTGTTTATTGCTGATTTTCGTCCATTGTGCAGTGGAAGCTGGCCCACGCAATCTCGTTCTCCCACAGTTTGACGGTGAGCGAGTCGAGCGTTTCGGCCGAAATACGATCCCGCAAGGTATGCGCCAAAATCCGCGAAAAATGCTCAACGCTTGGATTTAGCCCAACGAACTCAGGCAAATCGTTCAGGCACTGATCTTTATAGTAGGCAACAATCGCATTGAGCTGCGTTTCAATATCAACAATATCAACTAAATACCCATGTTTGTCGAGCGTGCGCCCGTGTAGCTGTAGCTCGACATAATAATGGTGTGAATGCTTAAAATTCTCTGGCCCCCAATCACCTCCAATCAGGAAATGCTGGGCAACAAAATCGCGTTTAACGGCAACGGTGTACATAGGGAGAAAGACCTTTTAGTAATGGTGAATGGTGAATGAAGAACAAAAAAGCAAAGACAATACACCTCTTAATTCTTCTATTCAACATTCAATATTCTTCATTTCTTAACTTCTTATAGCTTAGAACAACTTGAATCGCTTGCTCGGGCGTTTTGTCGAGCAGCGTATACGCATCAGGTGCATGCTGAAATGGGTGTTGGTGTGTGATTAATGCGCTTGGTTGGTGCTGTTTCAAGCTTTGCCAAGCGAGCTCAAGCCGCCGCGTTTTGTCCCAGCGTCCACGCCAGCGCGGGTTGAGCGTGCTGACCTGACTGCTAATTAGCTGGGCGTGGCTGCGATGAAACGCCCCGCCTAGCGCAATCGGGGCCGTTTTTTGACCGTACCAAGAGCCGATTACGATGCGCCCATTGTAGGCGATATGGTCAATCGCCGTGTTGAGCGCGTGTGGGTTTCCTGTGAGTTCGTAAATTAAGTCAAACGGTTTGTCGTCTAGTTCGGTTGATGCGCCAAGCTGCTGCGCCTTTGTTTGGCGCAAGGGATAGTTGTCTAGGGCGTTTAACTGTGCCAGCGGAAACTGGTTCAACAGCAGGGTGGTTAATAATCCCACGATGCCCTGCCCGATGACAAGCACGCGCTCCCCAATCACAGGCTGTCCGTCCATGACAAGGCTGACCGCCGTTTCCATGTTGGGGAGCAGGGTGGCGATTTCGGCCGAAATACCCTCTGGCACAATCAGCACCGACTCAGGCGTCGCCACAAAATGTGTCTCGTGCGGATTGAACGCAAACACAACGCGACCCAGCCATTCTGCATCAACCGCCGCCCCGTGGCCAATCACGCGCCCGACAGACGCATAGCCATATTTCAGCGGAAACTGGAGCGTGCCAGCAAGCGCTTCGATGGTGTCGTCGGCGCTCATTTCGGCGGGAGCTTGCCCGCGATAAACGAGCATTTCGGTGCCTGCGCTGATTGCAGAGGCGATTGTTTCAATGAGGAGTTCGTTTTTGTTGGGGATGGGGATGGGGGATTGGCGAATTTCGGCCGAATTTTCACCCACAAACCATAATGAATCACGCATCATAACCACCCCGACACAATGAGATCGTCACCAACCTGCGTGTAGGTCACGTCGCGCAGGTGCAAATTTTCAGGCAGCGACTCAATCGCTTTCAAGCCACCAACAAACAGCGGTGCAATCGTGATAACAACCCGATCGACCAGCTTTTCTTGTAAAAAACATTGCATAATTTGCGCACCACCTTCAACCATCAATGAACAAATCGCTTGCTCGCCCAGCCAATCAAGGAGTGCCGACGCAGATACTTTCCCATCGGCGGAGTGTGACAGCACGATAACTTTGGCTCCTCTGGATTCTAATGCTAATTTGCGTTGTGGATCGGCCGAATCAGTTGTTGCAATCCAGCAGTTGTTTTGCAACAGTTTGGCATCAAGCGGACAGCGCAACTGACTATCAATGATAATCGGCTGTGGGTTGCGGCCTTCGACAAGACGTACTGTCAACGATGGGTTATCTGCCAGCACAGTGCCAACACCAACCAAAATGGCATCGTGTTCGGCGCGTAGCTGGTGTGTCATCGTCATCGATCCTGCGCCGCTCAGTGTCATTGGCTGACCGCGTTGGCGGGTGATCGACCCGTCGATGCTTTGCGCAAATGTGAGAGTAACAGCAGGGCGTTGACGCAGCATGCGCTAATTATGTCTTTGCGTCAAGGGGGGTGCAACTGGTTGTTACGATGATAACAAGGCCGTAATAACTTCAGACGTGTCAAACGTTTCGTTCGGTGTTGACGTTAGCCAAACCAAAAACTCGACGTTCCCATCCGACCCTTGAATCGACGATTTAGCAAGCCCGTGAGGGTGCAAATTGTTACCAATACACCAGTTGAGAATGCTTTCCAACACGCTTTGATGAACCGCAGGGTCGCGCACAACGCCGCCGCTGCCAACCTGTTTTTTGCCCGCCTCAAACTGCGGCTTGATCAGCGCCACGATGTCAAACTGATCCGCAAGCCATTTTTTGACCGCTGGCAAAATCAGTTTGAGCGAAATAAAGGAAACGTCGATCGCGACAAAGCTGACTGGTTCATCGAGCGTTTCGACATAGCGGGCGTTGGTGCGCTCCATCACGGTGACGCGATCGTCGCTGCGTAGTTTCCAAACGAGTTGACCATACCCCACATCGATTGAAAAGACGCGGGTTGCGCCGTTTTGCAGCATCACATCTGTGAAGCCGCCTGTGCAAGCGCCTACATCGGCACAAACGCGCTCGGTCAAATCGAGCGGAAACGTTTCGAGCGCCCCCGCCAGTTTGAAGCCACCGCGTCCCACATAAGGCATGACGTTGGCAAGGGTGATGGTCGCTGCGACTGGAACTTTCATTCCCGCCTTGGTCACGACCTCCCCATTGACACGCACATCGCCTGCCATCACGTAAGCCTGTGCCTTCGCTCGCGTCGGCACAAGCCCCTGTTCAACCAGTAATTTATCAAGGCGATCTTTGCGTACTTTTTTTGCCATAGGAGAAAGGTATTTCAGGTCTGACGACTGATTTACCGTCTAATCTACTGTTCCACTTTTACTAAATGGTACTTTTTCTTACCTTTGCGCAGCACAATGAATTGACCTTCGATTGCGTCGTTCAGGCTGATGCGCTGGTTGCCGTTGGTGATTCGCACGTTGTTGAGGTTCATCGAGCCGCCCTTGAGCGAGCGTCTGGCGTCTCCTTTTGAGGAGGCAAGTGTGGTGTTGGCTAGCAGGTCAGCAACGGCAACGCCATCTCCTTCGAGGGCTGATTTTGCGATGTTGCTAGACGGAACTTCGGCGAAGATGTCTGCAATATCGGCCGAATCCAACCCATCCAAACTGCCGCCAAACAGAACCGCAGTCGCCTGTTCCGCTTTGCTCAATGCCGTGTCACCATGCACCATGCGCGTCACTTCCTGCGCCAGTCGTTTTTGCGCTCCACGACGATGTGGCTGCTCAACGACCGCCACTTCGTACTCAGCCATTTGGTCCTGCGACAAGAAAGTGTAAAAACGCATCAATTCCAACACCTTGCTGTCTTCGGTGTTGATGAAAAATTGGTAGAAGCGGTAAGGTGACGTTTTCTTTGGATCAAGCCAAACAGACGTGCCATCGGCCGTTTTGCCAAATTTCGTGCCGTCCGCACGGGTGATCAGCGGGTAGACCATCGCCTGTGCAGGCTTTTGGCGCACTTTACGAATAAGCTGCGTGCCGCCCGTGATGTTGCCCCACTGGTCGCTGCCGCCCGTTTGCATCATCACGCCTAGCGTGTCGTGCAGGTGCAGGAAGTCGTAAGATTGGAGCAGCATGTAGCTAAATTCGGTGTAGGAAAGGCCGCTTTCTCGGCCGATTCGATTCTTGACCGAATCTTTCCCCAGCATGTAATTGATGGTGAAATGCTTGCCAACATCGCGCAAGTACTCGATCATGCTTAAATCTTTGAGCCAATCGTAGTTGTTAACGATACGCGCAGGGTTGGTCTTGACCTCAAAGTCGAGAATAGACGCAAGCTGCACTTGAATGCACTCAACATTGTGCCGAATCAGGTCGAGCGAGAGCAGATTGCGTTCGTTGGAACGGCCGCTTGGGTCACCAATCATGCCCGTGCCGCCACCCGCCAGCGCAATTGGGTGATGCCCATAACGCTGTAGACGAGCCAGGCCGACCATCGGCACAAGATGCCCGACGTGCAAACTGTCGCCAGTTGGGTCAAAGCCGTTATAGACGCTGACCTTTTCGGTTGCTAATAAGTTAGAAGCGCCTTCGGTGCTGTCGTAAACCAGACCGCGCCACTTGAGTTCGTCAAATAGGTTGTTGCTCATATTGTCTCCAATCGTCGATCGAGCGGGATTATAGCCCGACTATGAAAAATAAGGGTATGCACGCTGAAAAAGGTGCATTGTGCCTGTTATTTGCTGCTGGCAGAAAACAAAAAAGACGCGGCCTGAGCCGCGTCTTTTTGACAAAAATGTTTGTTTGGGAGGACTTACACAGCGTGCAGCACCGCCCCGCATAAACGCGGCGTGGAGGTTGCGTCACAATAATAATAGTAAGTTGATCCCAGCGTAAATGTTCGCATGATGCTGTGATTATAGGGGAATCAACAAAGCAAAGTCAACTAACTTTACCGTTTTGTTTTGACGAATGAATTTGATCACCTATGATAGTCAATGTGCCTACTAGAGAAAATGAGATCGGGCATGAAGTGCTTGTTTTGCTGAAAAAGTTAGAGACCATGATGGTACAAGCCGGCAGATCAAATTTTACGATTTGGACGAGAGTGCTTGCTGTACCTTTGTGCAATCCAAAAAGAGCCACGTTGGCTTTATCTATCACAGGAGTTAGAAATGTTTCAAAGATTACAGGATAGCTGGGAGTTAGTTAAGCAAAGTATGGCCGTATTGCGAGCAGATAAGGAGTTAGTCGTTTTCCCGATTATGGCTGCGATTGCCTCAATGCTCGTGTTTATGACCTTTTTGATCCCAATGGCCTTGACTGGGGCTGGTGAGGCGATGCTGGCAGAGGAAGGCACCAACATCGTTGGGCTGATCGTCATGTTTCTGTTTTATGTAGCGTCTTACTTCGTGGCACTCTTCGCCAATTCCGCCCTTGTGGGCGCAGCTCTAATTCGGCTGCGCGGTGGCGATCCGACCGTTGCAGATGGTTTGCGGATTGCGCGTGAGCACATTGTGCAGATTTTAGGGTATGCGGTCATTGCGGCAACGGTTGGCATTGTCTTACGGATGATTTCCGAGCGTAGCGGCGCATTGGGTCGTGTTGTTGTAGGTATTATTGGAATGGCGTGGAGTTTGGCAACGTTCCTAGTTGTGCCGATTTTGGTTGTCGAAGATGTTGGCCCAATTGAAGCGGTACAGCGCAGTGGCGCATTGCTCAAGAAAACTTGGGGCGAGCAAGTTGCTGGTAATTTCAGCATCGGGCTTGTGTTTGGGCTGGCTATGTTTGTGGCCTTCCTGCTTTTCATCCCGTTGTTTTTCATTGCAGGGTCGATGGAGAGTGTGGGCCTTTTTATCGGGCTAATTATCCTTGCCGTGCTTGTTATGCTCTGTCTTGGGTTGTTGAGTTCAACTTTGAGCGGGATTTATGCGGCGGCCGTTTATCAATATGTGACGACGGGTGACTCAGGCGACTTTTTTGATGTGAAGATGATCAAGAGTAGTTTTCGGCCGAAATAAGCAAACCACAAACAGGCTTGCGCTCCCCACACAAGAAACGCCACGGCAAACTTATTGTCATGGCGTTTTCTGTTTCTAAAGCTCGTGACGTTTTCGTGACGTTTATTTGTTATGATGCCGCCAACAAAGAAGCACACGCGCAACCTTGGTCGCGCACATGTTTTTGTTGGTCGTCTAGCCGTTACCCAAAACGCTAGCAGCCTGCCGTGGAATCAATGCGATTTCAAATGAGATCATCCATGACGGTTTGATCACCCAGATCAAACCTGTTTTCCTTCTCTTCCCTTCCATCCCAGTCACCCGTGGGGGCTGCCGGGGGGCATCGAACTTCGATGCCTCCCGTTTTTTCTTTACAGGCCAAGCTGTTGATGTGTGCCAGTGTTTTTTGGCTTTTGGGAGTTCGAGGGTACTGTCAACCCCTTAAGATCCCAACGAGCCTATTTTCTTTTTCAGCGACAAATTAATAATTTTGTGGAATTGAGTCAAGCATTAAGATGAAGATTCTTTGCTATAATGAACGTTGCCTTTGTTCATAGCGGTTCTAATATTGGGCTGTGGAGTCTGCATAACGCCCAAAAACAATAGCATATAGCAACTATATGGAATCTAAATCCCAACTGCATCTTCTGGGGACGTTTCAGTTTGTCGTCGATGGAGAGCCAATCACCACATTTCGATCGGATAAAGTCCGTGCATTGTTTGCATGGCTAGCCATCGAGTCCAATCGCTCACACCAACGCCAGATTTTGGCTACCTTGTTGTGGGGCGATTTTCCGGATCGCACCGCGCTCAAGAATTTACGCATGTCACTGTCCAATCTGAAAAAGATGCTTATCAACGCTGGACTTGAGGAACTGCTCACAATCACGCGCAGTCAACTCGAATTAAGCGCCAAAGATTTGCTAGAGTGTGATGCGCTTAAACTTCAACGGCTGATGGTTGAAGTGTCCGCACACCCGCATCCTAATGGGAAAGTTTGCGCCCGCTGTTTGCCAAAGTTGGAGCAGGCGGTTGCGTTGTATCGGGGTGAGTTTATGGCGGGGCTGTTTGTGCCAGAAGCAGACGAGTTTTCGCAGTGGCAAAACGTGCAGCGGGAGTTGCTCCATGACAGCGTTGGACGTGCGCTTGATGTCTTAATTGAGCAGGCGGGGCAGGCACGTGATGAAAACCGTGTGCAGCGTTTTGTCAATCGCCGATTGGCGCTGACCCCTTGGCATGAGATTGCCCATCGGGCGCTGATGCGATCTTTTGCGCGTAGCGGGCGTTGGGATGCGGCGCTGACGCAGTACGAAAGCTGTGAACGGGTTCTGTGGGATGAACTGGGTGTTTCTCCCTCGGCCGATACATTTGCCCTCTACAATCAAATCAAAACAGATATGCAGCTAGAGGTTTCAACAGTTGCCGCGATTGCCAGTGCCAAACTCCAGCACAATTTGCCCCGTCTGTTGCCCGCTTTTTTCGGCCGAAACGCCGAACGCATTCAGCTTGCCCAACACCTGCGCGACCCCGCCTATCCTTTGGTGACCATTGTGGGTGAAGGGGGAATCGGCAAAACACATTTGTCGTTGACCGTAGGAGCCGAACTGCTGCCTGATCTGTTGGGAGGCGTTTGGTTCGTCACCCTTGAACCGATTGACCCAACAAGCAAGCTGCTTGAACAAGCGATTTTAGCCGCGATTGCCGAAGCGATGCAGGTTGATTTGCGTGGCACAAGGGACCCGCTCACGGAACTGTTGGTTTGGTTGCAGCGGGCCGAAATGCTGTTGGTGCTGGATAATTTGGAGCATCTTGCGGGGGATCGACGGGTTTCTAAACTGATCGAAATGTTGCTCAATCATGCGCCTGAGTTGACCATTTTAGTGACGTCGCGCCGTCCGTTGCGGATGCGGGTTGAGCATATTCAGCGTTTGACAGGGTTGCCCGTGCCAGAATCGGCCGAATCGGCCGCAGGTCGCAGCAGCATCGAGCTGTTTGCCGAACGCGCAATGCGTGCCAGCGGGTACGCGCTGCACCCCAATGATTTGACACACATCGTGGCAATTTGCCGTGCGGTTGAAGGCGTTCCGCTAGCAATCGAACTGGCGGCGGGCTGGACAAGTTACATGCGAGTTAGCACGATTGCCGAGACGCTTCAACAAGATGTGGGCCAGCTCGAATCAGCTAACGTGGACGTGCCAGATCGACACCGCAGTTTACAAGCGGTGTTTGATTCGTCTTGGTCTTTGCTACCCATTAAAGAGCAACAATTGTTGGCCTCCCTTGCCGTGTTCCAAGGTGGTTTTACACGCGAAGCCGCGCAGAAAATAGCCGCTGCAAACGGGTTCATACTGGCGTCGCTCGTTGATAAATCGCTGTTGCGCCGTTCAGATGATGGCTCGCAAGTTGAAGATCGTTATTTTCTACCCATCGTGGTGCGCCGCTATGCGGTTGAACGCTTGCAACAGCAGCACGATCTGTCGGCACAGGTGGCGAAAAAACACGCGCATTTTTATGTACAACGGCTGATTACGTACCGTCAAGAATTGAAATTTAATAATCAGACCGATATTGGGCGTCAGTTTTTGGCTGATGTTGACAATATTCGTCGCGCATGGTGTTGGCATATTGAACATCATGCTTGGACGCAGTTGGATGCGGCATTGCTGCCCCTGTTTTATCTGATCGACACGCGCAGTCGCTATCGCGATGGGCGTAATCTGTTTGGTGATTTGGTGGCGCAATTGGAGAGTGTGGATCAGTTGGAGGCTGATCCGATGCAAGCGCTGTTGTACGGTCGCGCCCGCGCACGTTTAGGCTGGTTTACGTCGCAACTGGGCGAAATGCAGCTTGGGCAGGAGCATCTGGGGCAGGCGTTGACCTTGTTTGAACGGATTGGCAATTCGGCCGAAACGGTGTTCTGTTTCAACTACCTCGCCGCCATCACCATGCACGCTGGCGGATACAAAGAGGCGCGACACTTGGTTCAGATCGGCCGCGAACGTGCGATAGAGGCTGATGATCCGCTTGGGCTAATTACGGCCAACAACATTCTGGGGCGGACCGCATGGTATGGCGGCGATTTTGTCACGGCGACGGGCCACTATGCGGACGCGCTGGCGCTGGCGCGACAGACAAAGCATTTATGGTCGATCACTTTTTCGCTTGAATATTTGGGCGAGATTGCGTTTGCTCAGCGCGATTACGCCGAAGCGATGCGATTGTATCAGGAGAGCTTGGCGTTTCGTTTACAGTTAGACGATCAGCGCGGCATCGGACTTTGTAGCCATAAAATGGCGGATACGGCGCTGGAGCAAGGTGATTTTGAACAGGCAGAGCGGCTGTACCGACGGGCGCTTGATGTGTTTGATCATGTCGGCAATTTGCTGGGCGTGTTGTTGAGCCTCAATCGATTGGGGACATTGGCACTGATTCGGCCGAATACGGCAGAGGCGCGTAAACAGTTTATGATGGTGTTGAAATATAGCGAGCTAATGCAGGCGGAGCAGGCGATTTTGACGGCGCTCAACGGAATGGCGCGTGTGCTTGTGGCGGAAGGCAAGCACGAACAGGCGGTTGCGTTGTGGTCGTGGTTGCGTAGTCAGGCGCTTGTGCCGCTTCAACAGGAAGAAATTGACGGGCATTGGACGGTGTTTTCGGCCGAAATAATATCAACACAACGCCACGCAATTGAACAACGTCATCAGGGGCAAACTGTGCAGCAGGTTGTGGCGACAATCTGGTAAGATTCTCGCATGACAACCTATATTTCGCTATTGCGTGGGATTAACGTGGGCGGCCACAAAAAAATAAAAATGGCTGATTTACGTGCATTGTATGCCACGCTGGACGTGACCAATGTGCGGAGCTATATCCAGAGCGGCAACGTTGTTTTTGATTCGGCCGAACAAAACCGACAAATATTAGCCAGCCAGATTGAAACTGCAATTGAGGGGGCTTATGGTTTTTATGTGCCTGTTCTCTTGCGAACGGCCGATGAACTGGCGCAGCTTATTGAACAAAACCCGCTGCTCAGCTTCACAGACGGAGATGGCAAAAATCATTACGTGCTGTTTTTGGGCAATCTGCTAAATGAGACGCAACTGGCGAAGCTTGGAACCTCCATTGAAGGCAAAGAGCAGTTTGTTGTGCTAGGTGACGCGATTCTTATTTACTATCCCAACGGGGCTGGACGCAGCAAACTGTCAACCAACTATTTTGAACGCAAACTTGGTATTTCTGGCACGATGCGCAACTGGCGTTCGGTAAATAAGTTGTTGAGTATGGCGGGGGAGGGGGAGGGAAGAAGGAAGAATTAAGACTGTTGAATGAAGAATTAAGAAATGAGTAGATTGCAAGTAATTGTTTATGCGTAAAAAAGCGAAGCCAAAAGTTGATGTTAACGAGCCAGATACTTGGGTCAAATACCGCAAGGGATTGTGTCGCGACTGTACGGGGGCTTGCTGTAGCCTGCCTGTCGAGGCCAAACTGTCTGATTTGGTGCGTATGGAGTTGGTCGATCCCTTTGAGGCTGAGGTGACAGAGCCAAAGAAAATTGCGAAGCGGCTGCTAAAATCGGGTGCGATTCAACATTTCAGCGCGAAATCGAAAAAGTATACCTTGGCGCAACGGGCAAATAACGACTGTTTTTATCTTGACCAATCGACACGACGCTGTACGATCTATGCTAAGCGGCCGAATGTGTGTCGTGAGCACCCAAGAGTTGGGCCGCGTGCCGGATTTTGTGCCTATCAGCAGAAACCAAAAAGCAAATAATTATGATTCCTTTGCAGTTGCAACTAACTAACTTTTTATCGTACCGCGAAACGGCAACGCTTGAATTTGATGGCATCCACTTGGCCTGTATTTCGGGCCAAAATGGGGCAGGTAAATCATCCGTGCTGGAGGCGATGACCTGGTCATTATTCGGCCGATCGCGATCCCGTTCAGATGATGATGTCGTAAACCGCCTGGCAGCGATGCAGGGAAAACGCGCAGAGGTTCGTTTCACCTTTGACTTGAACGGACTGACTTATCGCGTCATTCGGCGTAAAAAGCGCGGCGGGCGTGGCACGCTAGAGTTTCAGATGGAGCGCACCGCCGACAGTTGGACAACGCTGACCGAGTCTAAAATACGGGCAACACAGGCGGAAATCGAGCGTACGCTCAAAATGAACTATGATACCTTTGTCAACGTGAGTTTCTTTTTGCAGGGACAAGCAGATGAGTTCACAACGAAAACGTCTGGGCGGCGCAAAGAGATTTTGGCAGAGTTGTTGGGTGTCAATCGTTGGGATGCGTTTAAGGAGCGTTCGGCCGAAGCGCGGAAATCGGCCGAACACGAACTGCTTCTGCTCGATGCTCGCATCAAAGATATAGATGATGAGCTACTTTCGGCCGAAGAACGCGCCGCCAATTTAGAAGCCTCACAAGCCGAGCTAGACAAAACAAACGCCCTGCTCAATGCCCAAGAGCTATTATTGCGTCAACTGCGCAAAGCGGCCGAGGCGGTTGCCCGCCAGCGTGAAGCACTCACGCGCCGCCAAACGCGCGTGCAGCAGGATGAAAAACGCCAGCAAGAGCTAGTCGCCAATCAACAGCGCCGCCAGCGCGAACGCGATCAGCACCAGACAATTCTTGATCAGCGGGACGAGATCGAAGCTGCCCAGACCGCTTTTGAACAAGCGCAAACAGCCTATGAAGCGTGGCAGGCGAAGGCAAACCAGTTTAATCAGTTGCAACAGGCGATGCGCCCGCATGAACTAATCATTGAACGTGAACGCAGTCGGCTGACGCAGCGCAAACGTGAACTGGAAGCGCAGTCTGCCCGTGCAGAAAAGATGCAGTCTGAGCGGGAAACGCTGATTGTCAATTTGGGGCGTAAACAGGACGAGTTGCGTGATTTGACGCAACAATCGGCCGAAATGCAGCAGCATGAAGCGGCTTATCATGATGCACGTGGCAAGCTGCAAGCGCTGAACAGTGCTCGTCAACTGTTGCAGCAAGAGGCAAAACAGCTTCAGAAGCGCATGACCGAAATCGGCCGATTGCGCCGCGAGCGCGAAAACGTCAACAGCAATTTGTTGGGCGCACAGGCACGGCTGGACGGGTTGCAGACGCAGATTTCTGATGCGCAAACGCAGCGCACAGAGCTAACAACGGCACAGATGCAGCTCAAGCATTTGGTGACGTCCGAACAGCCGCGACTCAAAACGATGATCGATCGGCTGAAAAAGCGAATTCAGCGGGTTGAAGCTGAAACGGGTGAAACCTGTCCAATTTGTGGGCGCGAACTGACCGACGCACACAAAGCGGCGGTGCTGAAAGAAATCAAGCAGGAAGGGAAACCTGTTGCTGATGATTATCGAGCAAACAAAATCACCATTGCGTCGCTGTCGAATAAAGTTCGGCAGCTTGAAGAACAGGCCAAGGGCGTTCCAAAGTTGGAGCGTGATTTAAGCGGACAGCAGAAAAAGGTGGCGGCGGCCGAAGCGCGAATTGCTGAGATCGATCGGGTGATTGCGGCATGGGCGGAAGGTGAGCATGAAACGCGATTGACCGCGCTGACGGTGCAGATTGCGGACACAGATGCGGCTGACGCACAGGACACGCTGGTGCACAACCTTGAGCAGAAGGTCAGACATAAAACGAGCTTAGAGCGTGCGTTGCGTGCGGCACAGCAGTTGACGTCAAAAATGGAGGCGCGTTCGGCCGAAATTGATCGCACCCTCACCGAATGGCAAACAAACGGCAGTCCCGCACTGGCGGCGGTGGCGGCTGATTTAACGGCCGATGCGTTTGAGACGGCGGCGCGGACACGTTTGGCGGCGTTGCGTGCTGAGGCTGGTGCGCTTGGGTATGATGCAACTGAGCATCAACAGGCGAAGGCGCGGCGGGCTGAGTTGGCAACCGTGCCGCAGCGGGTGTTGGGGTTGAGTTCGGCCGAAATTGCGGTCAAAACTCTAAACGATACGCTGACTGATTTGGTTCAACAGCTTACGCAACAGGCCACTCAGTTAGAAGCGTCACGGCAAGAGCTAGCAGACAGTCGGGCGCAACTGCTCGCGATGCAGGCAGATGCTGGCGATGTGAATGTTGTCGAAGATGGGGTGTTCAAACTGCGGGAACAGAAAAGCCATGCAGAGCGGCGCGTTGGTGTGGCGCAACAAAACTTCTCAATTCTCGATACACAGCGGCAGGCGCGGAAAGAATATCTAACAGAGCGGGAAGCGTTGACGCGCCGTATTCAGCGTTTGCAACTGCTCGAAAAAGCGTGCGGACGAGATGGCGTGCAGGCGCTCTTGATCGAACACGCACTGCCCGAAATTGAAGATAGCGCCAATCAACTGCTCGATACGCTAACCAATGGCGAAATGCGCGTGTCGTTTGAGACGCAAAAAAAGCTCAAAACTAAAAAAGAGCTGCGCGAAACGCTTGATATTGTCATCATGGATGCCAGTGGGGATCGGCCTTACGAGAATTACAGCGGCGGCGAGCAGTTTCGTATCAACTTTGCAATTCGTTTGGCCCTGTCCAAGATTCTTTCGCAGCGGGCGGGCGCTAGACTGCAAACGCTGGTGATTGATGAGGGCTTTGGCAGTCAGGATCCAAACGGACGCTGGCGACTAGTTGAGGCGATTAACGCGATTCAGGACGATTTTGAGCGCATTTTGGTTATTACGCACATTGACGAACTGCGAGACGCATTCCCTTCGCGTATTGAGGTTGTGAAGACGTCTGATGGCTCCAAGATTCGCGTGCGTTAACAGTTGCTGGACGAAGTACCCTAACACAATAATTGACAATTAGCGTGGCTGATTAAATTATCAAATCTAGGCCACTGTCGTGGTATTGTGTGATTTTTGTGTCTTGTGAGAGCAGCGTGTAGTTGTTTGAAATGGCCTGCCAAATGAGGAGGCGGTCAAAGGGGTCACGATGGTCAGGTTTCTTGGGAAGCTGATAGGATGTTGCGAGTAAGCGGCTTTCTAATTCGAGAACATCATAGCCAGCTTTGAGTATTATGTCGAGGAGTTCCTCTGGCGTCATGCCGCCAAGCTCTAGTTTGCCCAGCGAATATTTGAGGGAAATCTCCCATAGATTAACGCCAGAAACATATTTTGTGTCGCTATCGTTTTCGAGAATGGCACGAATTGAAGCAGAAAGTTTATTTGGCTCAAATAAAGACCAGAGAATAATGTGGGTGTCGAGCAGGTAGATCATAAGCCCAGTAACGCCTCCTCAGTCATCTTGAAGTCATCATGAATATTGAGCGTTTTGCCTTGCAATAAGCCAAGCTGTATTTTCTTTGTTTTGTAAACGGAATAGGGGATCAGAACGGCGACATTTTCTTTTTTCTTGCCATAGGTAATGATGACCTCTTCACCTAATCGAACCTGCTCAATAATCTCTGAGAAATGCGTTTTGAATTCGCCAACAGGGAATGTTTTCATGCAAGCAGTATAAATGCTTGCTTGTCAAGTTGTCAAGAAAAACTAAATGGTGGATTGAGTATATCAAAAGGGCCGATTTCGCTAGCAACCCTGAATCAGATCCCAAAAATCTACAGATTATTTGATGAGCAGATCGAACTTGAACAGGCGAATATGAGGCGCAACGTTGTTTCCCGTTTCCAAACTGCTAAAATCGCTTGATGAGTCGAATTGTTTTCATGGGTACACCTGATTTTGCAGTCCCCATTTTGCAGAAATTAATTGAAACACAAGAGGTTGTCGGGGTTGTGACACAGCCTGATAAGCCTGCGGGACGCGGAAAGAAGATGCGTCCTTCACCTGTCAAAGTAGCGGCCGAGGCGGCGGGGTTGCCCCTGTTCCAGCCAAAGTCGTTGCGCAAAGTGGCGCGGGCGGCACAACTGCGCGAATGGGCACCTGATGCGATTGTAGTGGCTGCGTTTGGGCAGATTTTGCGCCCACACGTGCTTGATTTGCCACCATATGGGTGCATCAATGTGCATGCATCGCTGCTGCCGCGCTGGCGAGGCGCATCGCCGATTCAGCACGCGATTTTGGAAGGAGATGCTGAATCAGGCGTTTGCTTGATGCATATGGATGTTGGCCTCGACACGGGCGCGGTTTATAGTTGCGAGTCGACTGCGCTGGCAGCAGACGAGACGGCGCAATCGCTGCATGACAAGCTGGCGGAATTAGGAGCACTGTTGATTGAGCGCGATTTTCCCAAGGTGCTAGCGGGTGAATTAGACGCTGTGCCGCAAGATGACGCCCAATCCTGTTATGCGCCGATGATTTCTAAGATGGATGGGCAGATTGATTGGTCAGATTCGGCCGAAAAAATCGACCGCCAAATCCGAGCCATGTCCCCTTGGCCGAGCGCCTTCACACGTTGGAACGGCAAACAGTTAAAACTTGGCAACGGTTATCCGTTACCCGTTACCCGTTATCCGTTATCCGTTGAAACACAGCCGGGGACGGTTGTTAGATTAGATAAGCACATTGCCGTGGTGACAGGCGATGGATTGATGCAGCTTGATCGTATTCAGCTACAGGGTAAAAGAGCAACAAACGTGGCTGATTTTGTGCGTGGGCGTCCGCACTTCTTGGGCAGTCAGCTTGGAGTGTAATTTTCGTTTATGAACATTATTATTGTTGGCGCGGGTGCGATTGGTGGGTATCTGGGCGTTCAATTAGCCAAGGCGGGCGAGCGCGTGACCTTTGTGGTGCGTCCGCATCGGGTGGCCGCGTGGCGTGATCAGGTGATGGTGTTGATTTCGGCCGAAAACGACCGAATCCAAATCACACCCTACATTGCAGGCTCCGTCCGCGAGGCAATCGCCCAAACAGGCGTTTGCGACCTGCTCATTTTGGCGGTCAAAAGCTACGACTTACCAGACGTGATTGCCGATTTGGCGATTCAGCTCACAAGCGACATCCCGATGATTATGACAACCCAAAACGGGATTGGGATCGAGTCGCGGGTTGCAGATGTGTTTGGGGCGGAACATGGTTTGGCTGCCACATTGACTATTCCTGTCAAAAGCGAAAACATGACCACGTGGCGCATCGAGCGCGACAAAGGTGGTGTTGTGCTAGCGCCTGTGCAGAAAGGAAAGGATATTCGAGACTACATTGAATTGCTCCAACGCGCAGGCATCCCAACCTCACAAGTGCAAAGCTATCAGTCGATGAAGTGGTCGAAGGTGATGTTTAACCTGCTCTCGAATGCGTCATCCGCCATTTTGAACTGGACGCCGACGCAAGTTTATGCACACGAAGCGCTGTTTGAGATGGAAATGGCGATGATATCGGAGGCGCTAGCGATCATGAAAGCGCAGGATATTAAAATCGTCAATTTTCCAAGCGCACCCACGCGCAACCTCGCGTTCACCGTCAGGCGTCTACCGCGATTTTTGCGTAAGCGTGTGTTGCAATATGCGGTTAAGCAGGGACGCGGTAACAAAATGCCGTCGTTTAATCTGGACTTGGTGGCGGGTAAACGCAAAAACGAAGTACGCTATCACAATGTTGCGATTGCGCGTTTGGGGCAGCAGCTTGGTATTCCAACCCCTGTCAACGCGGCACTGGGCGATATTTTGATGAAGCTGGTCACCAAACGTTTATCGCGTGAGCAGTTTGAGAATCAGCCCGATGTGTTGCTAAAAGCGGTGGCGGCACATGTGGAAGAACCGTCTGTGTCACAAATTGGCTCGACGTTTCAGTAGGACAAGAGGAAGAATAAGAGAATGGAGAAGTTTGAATGAAGAAGTAAGAAGAGACACCGATCTTTTTTCGTTATTCAATATTCTTCATTTCTTAATAGGTGTGAGTATGGGATTTTTACGCAAATTGTTTTCTCGTAAGCCGAAGAAGTATGTGGATGAGCGCGGGTTGTATTTTCATGCCGACTGCCACAAATGCCATAACGTGTTGAGAATACGGATTGACAAGCAGTACGATCTGAATCGGCAGGATGATGGCGGCGGGTTTGTGTGGCGTAAGACGTTGGTTTGCCCCAAATGTTTTAACAAAATGCAGGCGAACATGACGTTTGATGGTAGCCACAAGGCGCAAACGCAGGAAATTTCAGGTGGAAAGTATGTGGCTGCGCCGCAGGATGGAGATTCGGCCGAACGCGGATTCGACTAAACACTTTTACGCTTGTTGAGACGTGAGCGAGAGAAAAACTTCATCAAGCGTTGCGGGACGCGACGTGATATTGAGGATGTTGCTTTTATGTTGATGAAGGTAATTGAGCAGTTGGTTTAACTGCACATCATCAGATTCAAGCGTTTTTAATTCGATCAAATTCCCTGTGGTGCAGATAGTTGGGAATTGGTCGGTCAAATTGGCTGGTACAGCATCAATGCGTAGTTTGTAAGTGATGGTTGCGCCGAGACGCTGGCGCAATTCGGCCGAACTGCCAACCCCACGCACGCGCCCCTTGTGCATAATCGCCACCCGATCACACAGCTTCTCCGCCTCATTCAAATCATGTGTAATCAGAAAAACGGTCATCTGCTGCGTCTGTTTTAGATGCAGAATGAGGTCGTGCAACTTGTTCGTGGCGGTTGGATCAAGACTGCGAGAAGGTTCGTCAAGGAAAAGAATTTTCGGCCGATGAATCAACCCACGCGCAATCGCTAGCCGCTGCCGCATCCCCGTTGAGAAATCGCTAAAACGCCGATCGGCCACATCCAGCAACTGCACTGAGTCCAACACCGCATCAATTCGCGCTTTGGCGGCTGCACCATGCATTCCGTGCAGGGCCGCAAAAAAAGCTAGGTTGCGCCGCGCAGAAAGCCGCCAATAGAAGCTGCGTTCGTCGGTGACCACCAGCCCCACCAGTTTTTTGATCGCATGTTCCTGTTCCAGAGCATAGCCCGCGACCGTTGCCGTGCCAGTTGTCGGTAGAATCAACGTGCAGAGCATTTTCGCCAGCGTGGTTTTGCCAGCACCGTTGGGGCCAAGCAAACCAAATAGTTCCCCTTCACGCACGCTCAAGTTGACATTTTGAACCGCTTGCGTGCCGTGCTGGGCGGCGTGCTGCAAACGACGCCAGCCCGTGCGCTGTGGGTAGCTTTTGCCAAGATTAGTTGCTTGTACGGCGATGTCAGTCATTGGAGTAATAAATGGAGAACAATGAATAATTAATGGTGAATGCTATCTATACCATACCATTCATCATTCTCCGTTCAGTGTTAATTATTCACCGTTCGTCTTTCCCACTTAGCAGGGAGCTTAACACAGCACAGCACGAATTCGGCGGATGTGGTTGGGGGTGGTGCGGCAGCAGCCGCCGATGAGGGTTGCGCCGAGCGTTTGCCACTGTTGGGCGTCGTTGGCGTAGATTTCGGCCGAATCACCCTCCTGACCAACCCAACATTTGTTAACCGCGTCCCAACCTTCGCCCGAATTTGGATAGACAACGATTGGCTTTGCAGTGACTTCACGCAACTGACCGATCAGACTAGGCACAAACTCAGGGCGCGTGCAGTTGATACCGATCGCAACAACCTGCGTCTCATGTTCTAACAAACGAGCGCACGCCGCAATCGGTGTTCCGTCACTGATTTGTTGACCGTTGCGACAGCTAAAGCTGATCCATGCGGCATGGTCAGGCGTTGTGTGCAGCAGATCGAGTAGTGCTTGCGTTTCGACAAAGGAGGGGATTGTTTCGCAGGCCAGCAGGTCGGCCCCTGAGTTGGCAAGCAGTTCCCATCGTTCGCGATGGAAATCGACCAAGCCCGCACGGTCAAGATCATAAGCACCTGTATATTCTGCGCCGTTGGCAAGGTATGCGCCATAAGGGCCGACGCTGGCGGCAACGAGCGGACGCAGGCGCTTGTCTGATGTCGTTTGCCAAAATTGGTTGCGGGCGTTTAGGGCGAGTGTGATGGCGGATTGGAGCAATTCGGCCGAAGCCACCCGCGACAATCCACGCGCTATTAAGCCCTGAATCGTCGCCTGATAAGTTGCCGTAATAATCACATCAGCGCCCGCTGCCAAATAGTCGCTGTGAACGGCTGCGATAGCGGCTGGATTTTCGATCAGTAGCCGTGCGGACCAGAGCGAATCGGCCAGATCGAAGCCGCGCCCTTCTAGCTCCGTTGCCAAGCCGCCGTCTAGGATGGCATGACCTTGTTTCTGCAAAAATTGATAAATGGGGTTCAAGAACATAAGATGATTAACGTTTGACGCGCTACTTTCTGCTTTGTACTGCTTAGATTGTGTAACAGTTAGATTACCATCGTACTGAATGCTTTACCCATCGTGCAAATTTGTCTACAATCTCTTTATGAATCGCCGATTCGCGCTTCACAACCTTTTTGATTTAGCACGCAACCGAATAATTTCGGCCGAAATCCTTCGCGCCACCAAACAAGAAGCAAGCAGTTCTGCTGACTTGTTCGCACCTCGTAACACATTACATGTTTAAGTCGATTCAACATACGCAGGAAAGCCTTTCATCAGAGCAATATATCGCATCACAGGAAATTGCAACAGTCACTTTTTTGGCGCAGCAGCTAGGCAAGCCGATCTTGACCGAAGGCCCTCCAGGGGTTGGTAAAACGGAGCTTGCCAAAGTAGTGTCAACCACGCTCAATCGGCCGCTTATCCGTCTCCAATGCTATGAAGGGCTAGATGAGAGCAAAGCACTTTATGAATGGGAGTATGCAAAACAGATGCTGTATACGCAACTGTTGCGCGATACGCTGCAAACTGTTTTGGCTGGCGTGACCTCATTGAAGGAGGCGGCCGAACGGCTTAGCCAACAGGATGACGTCTTTTTCTCAGAAGATTTTCTGCTGCCGCGCCCGCTGCTTGTTGCGTTGACAAGTGATGAGCCAGTCGTTTTGCTGATTGATGAGATTGATCGTGCTGATGTTGAGTTTGAGGCGTTTTTGCTTGAAATTCTGAGCGATTTTCAGGTAACTGTGCCAGAGCTTGGCACAATCAAGGCGAAACACCAGCCGTTTGTGGTGCTGACCAGCAACAACACGCGCGAACTGAGCGAGGCGCTCAAACGCCGCTGCCTGTATTTGCACATTGGCTATCCAAGTTTTGATGAGGAACTTGAGATTTTGCGCCTCAAAGTGCCAGATATGAACCCAGAACTGGCGCGACAGGCGGTTCAGGTTGTGCAGCAAATCCGCAATATGGATTTGCGCAAAGTGCCCAGCATTAGCGAGACGCTCGATTGGGCGCGGGCGCTGGTGACGCTCAATGCCGCCTCAATTGACGAAGCGATGCTAACCAGCACGCTTAATGTACTGCTCAAATACGAGACAGATGTTGCCAAAGCGCGTCGCATGATGCGCCATCAAGAAAGCCGCGCCCGTCGTGACAAGCGAGATAGATAAAATTGGTGAAGAGTGCGCGTAGCGTGTGAGGTGCAAGAACGTTTCACACCTAACTTTTCACTCTCCATTATTTACTTCATATGGACGATCGCATAACAGAATTTATTCGGGGTTTGCGTGCTGCTAATGTGCGCGTTTCAATGGCCGAAGGGATCGACGCTTTTCGCGCCATTGAGCAGCTTGGGATTCGCGATAGAACAAATTTCCGCGACTCTTTGCGCACCACGCTGATTAAGGAAAGCAACGATTTTGAGGTATTCGATCGCTTGTTTCCACTTTATTTTGGCAGCGGCGAAGCGCATATGGAGGATGCGACAACTGAGTTGAACAATGAGGAGCTAGATATGCTCCAAGATGTGTTGCAAGGGTTTAACGATCGGACGCAACAACTGTTGGAATGGTTAACCAGTGGGGATGGGCCAAGCAAGGAAGATCTGGAAGCCATGGCGGAGCAGATGTCGCAACAATGGCGCGACAGCCCTCGAAAAGCTTACTATGTCACGCAGTCGATGATGCGCGAACTGGGGATGAAAGGGTTAGAAGGCAACTTGCAGAAGCTGATGCAGGCGTTGCAAGAGAAAGGGCTGAGCCAAGAGAAAATAGACGCCTTGATGGGCATCACCCGTGGGAATGCACGCAATTTGCGCGAACAGGTTGCACATGCGGCAGGGCTGGGCGTGGCGCGTGAAAAGGCTGAACGAACGGGCAACGGCAAGGGCGACGGTCAATCTAGCGGGCTAAATACTAACAGCAGTAATCCAGACAGCGAAAGCGATATTATGGATCGCCCGTTTGAAGCATTGTCCTACACCGACACGGAAGAATTGCGGGTTGAAGTGCGTCGTATGGTGCAACAGTTGCGCAGTCGAGCCGCATTGCGACGCAAGCGAGGTAAAAAGGGCAAGTTTGATCCGAAGGCGACCATTCGCAAAAATATGCAGTATGGTGGCGTGCCGATTGAGCTAAAGTTCAAACAGAATAAGCAAAAACCTAGCCTTGTGTTTATTGTGGATGTCTCGGGATCAATGGAACGCATCATTGAATTTTTGCTGCGCTTTGTCCATCAGCTCAATGATCAAGTTTCGCGCATTCGGATTTTTACATTTTATGGTGATTTGAGAGAGCTGAATCCGAAAATTATTGAACTGGTAGGCAATAATCATGTAGAAGACGCCTTTTACGTGATTCGTAAAGAACATCCATATCGGCCGTATGCAACCAACCTGGGCAACAGTCTCGAAACGTTCTACAAACAGCATTTGAGCAGCATTGACGGACAAACGACGACCGTTTTCTTAGGCGATGGCCGTAATAACTACACGGCAAACCGCGCCGATCTTGTTCAAGATTTGCAGCGACGCTCGAAGCGTTTGCTATGGCTTAACCCTGAGCGAGATCACCAGTGGGGAACGGGTGACAGCGACATGCTGCACTATATTCCGCACTGTGACAACGTGTTTGTCGTCAGCAACCTGCGCCAGCTTTCACACGCGATTGATAATTTGTTTGTGGGATGAGGCGAAGCGTTCGAGCCACAGTTTCATTTGACAATATTGACCCTTGCTTGCAGATTTGCGAGCGAGGGTCTTTTTATTTCTCGCTGTTAGGAAAGGGAATAGAGCGACTTTTCGACAGGCACAAGAGGTGATACAAGGAATATAACGCTTATTTGATACAGTTCTTTAGTCCTGTGAATCTAAGACATTGGTCTTATTTTGATGAAATCATCAGAACATTTACCATAAATTTCTTCTATGATACGAATCTACGTGACGATGACGTGAATCGGTTGCCTATTTTGGTAGACACATTCGGCTAAGTTGTTGGAACACACCAATTCGTCACGTGGGAAAAGGGGTAACGACTTTGGGTAAAGTCATTGTGTTTTAGAGCATCTAAATAGCTGTATGGTCGGTCCTCACCGCAGATGCGCTGAGCGCCTCTCATTATTTTTGAGCAGCCTTATTTTTGGATGAACGTATACAAACAGAGTTGTTTTGTCGTGTGGATAGTTACCCACGCCAGCGAAAGTGGCTGGTAACAACTTCCCAATTTGTTGATTTCGTAACAAGTGTTGTCTTAGGTGTCTGACAGCGCATTGTTACCCCTTTTTTGTACTTGTTGTTGTATTGGTTTGTAGAGGACTCATAAAATGTCGTATCGTAGTAACCGCTCCTTGCAAAGAGTTGTATTGCTTGTTGTTTTATTGCCATTATTGTTATTCATTTTTACATTTCAACAGTTAATGGCAGCCCCTCAGGCGCTCAATTTAAGAGTTGACGTTCGAGTTTCGGCCGAAACGGTCGCCCCCGGAGAAACAGTTGAATATTTGATTCGTTATCGTTGTGCTTCGCTGGTTCAGCATTGTCATGCTGCCACAATCAACAACGTTGTCCCGTCCGAAATGAAACTGCTGCGCTATCATCGCACAGGCGGGCAGATTGACAGCGTCGCTGAAAGCGACAACACAATTGTGTGGGGGTTAAAATCCCCTGGTAAAAAGGCCGAGAATCTGCGAGCAGGTTCATCGGGAATCATTAAAATGGTCGCCAGGTTCCCTGTTTGTGGCGGTGGTGCGTTGAGTGGAATGTACTCGAATGTGGTTGAATTTTCGGCCGAATCCGCAGCCACCGTGTCAGACACAGCTGATGTCACCCTAACAAGCGACGTGCCAGATTGCCCCACCGCAGTCAACACCCGCGATCTTCAAAAGAAAAACGCTTACAAAAACGTTGGTGTTGATGGATTTGGTCAATGGAACCTTATTGTTCCAGCCACAGGGTCTGTTTATACGCTCACCGATAATATTCCCAATGAGGTGACGATTACCGCGATTGATCGCCATACAAACGAACTGGGTAAGCTTGAAACGCATATTCAATGTGCAAACAGCGGCGTGTGGCACAAAATTGCGGCTGGGTCGGGCAACAAGAATTTGACTAAAATAACCCATCTGCCAGCGGCCGATGAGTGTGTTGGAACAGATCACCCCGACAATGCTGGAACAAAACTATTGAACATCACAAACGTGCGCTTTGTGATTCCTGACACAATCACACAAAGTCAGAAGTTTAACAATGCGATTCGCTATTACATGTTTGATGACGATGTATTTAGCGGTGTTTCGGTCAATTTGCCCAACGGCAGCACGGGAGACGCACGCCCTAACTGGGTCGCGCCAATTGCTGGTGGTGAAATAAAAAATTGTGTGCAATCTTCTGATACCAGCATAGGTGATAATGGCGAATCGTGTGTGACGACAATCGTCGATCTGCTGTCGCCTGCACCCCGCTTAACAAAAGCAATTGTGGGTGCGCCCGATCAGCCGTTTGACAGCGCCACCGCAAAAGGATGGCCTGCCATCGAGCTTGATGAAAATAGCCTGCCCCCACGCACACAGGGAACCTCTGATCTCATTTATGGGATCCGCATGCGTGCTTCTAGCAGTATGGGGGACTGGGTTGACCCCGTTTTAGTGGATTTGTTAGATGAAAATCTGGAATATGTCCCCTATCCCTCAGGTACAAACTGGTGGCATGTGGCGGTTGATGATGATTCTTCGCTGGGGCAAAATCCTTACGAAAATCCCGCTTGCCACACGCCCTCATTCAGCATGGTGGAAGATTTTAACGGGACGGGACGCACGCTGCTGCGCTGGTCATTTGATGGCTGTACGATTCCTGCACAGAGTAGCGTGATGCCCGATATACATGTCTTTTTTAGCACGCGCATCAAGACAAACGTGACGAGCGGAACAATGATTCCCAACATGGGGAGCAGCCTCATTCCCTTTAGCGAGTCACCCCACGATTATTATTGTCGAGATAACAAAGCGCCAAATGCTGAAACAGCAGACTATTGGCCTGACAGCGAGGATGTCAACGATCTGGATGGCGATGGTGTTTTGAGCGAGATGGTTTGCCCCAGCAACGTGCTGACCTATACTGTGCCAACAATCACGATGTTGGACTCATCGAAATGGGTGAAAGGGGCGCTGGACAGCGAATTCTCACGTTATCCGATTACGGGCGATACAAATATCTCAGGAACGGGCACGTATGAAATCTTTATCGAGAACTCTGGCAACATCAATGTGACACAACTTGATGTGGTTGATTTCATGCCCTACAACGGCGACACAAGCGTGACGATTGACGATGATCGCAACTCCGCTTGGGGAACGCAGATTGCGGCCGAGATTGCAATTGAGCGTTCGGCCGATGCCGGCAACACATGGGCCAACGTGCCAAGCAACGACCTGCTGTATGGCAAACCTGTCTATGGCACAACAAACGACCCCTGCGTTTTTGATCGCGCAAATCCCAACGGCGATGATATTTCAATCACAGGCAGTCACCCTAACGGCTGTACGCCTTTCAGCCAGACGCTTTCGGCCGATGGGGCGCTATCATTCGGTTTCCGCTTCCAGCCAGCCAGTGCGCTTGCACCTGGCGAAATGATTCGCGTAACGTTGCCTGTCAAACTGTTTGGCAACCCGCCAGGATGTGATGATCCGCTGTGCGTCGGCGATACGATCACCAACACGGCGATCGCATGGAACTCATTTGCCTTTGGCGGAACATATGAAGATGGCTCACGCGCACCGCAATCGCTGCTCGACACAGAACCAATTAAAGTTGGGCTGAGCTTTATCGACACAAATAATTACACAAGCCTTGGCAACTTAGTTTGGAACGATGCCAACGGAAACGGTTTGCAAGAAGCAACCGAATTGCCGATTGTTGGCGTGACGGTTAGTTTGTATATTGACACAGATTGTGATGGAATGCCTGAAGATGGCAATCTGACGGATGCGGACGCCCTGTCGCCCATTGGGCAGATGCTGACCGACAACAACGGCTTTTATCGTTTTGACGGCATTTCTGTGAATAGTTGCCATGTGGTTCGTTTAGACAACGACAGCGACTATACAGGTGGCCCGTTGGCGGGGCTTAGCCTCACGCAGCAATATGCAGGCGATACGCTGCTCGACTCAAATGCGTACTTAGACGGCGACAATTATCCGACGATTAACGCAGCGGTTGATGCTGTGACGGGTAGCGAAGATTCGGCCGATCCGGCCGAATACCCCAGCTTCGATTTTGGCTTTTGGCAACCTGCCTCGCTTGGCGATTATGTTTGGTTTGACACAGACAGCGCTGGCGACCAAGGAGACGGCTTCCCTGTGACGGGCATGAGCATCACGCTTTGGCAGCCGGGGCCAGACGGGTTGGCAAACACGGCCGATGATGTTCAACTGCTGGCGGGGGCTGATGGGGTGCTTGACACGGCCGATGATGACGTTGCGCCTTTTGTGACGCTTGCCAACGGAGCCTATGAATTTAGCAATTTGCCAGAAGGCAGCTATTTTGTGCGGTTTGATGTCTCAACGATTAGCGGGGTTGATCCGCTGACGGGGGTAGGGGTGAATTCGGCCGAATGGACTTTCACCGCCGCCAGCGCCACAGGCGACCCGTTGACTGACTCAAACGTGGACAGCGCAGGCTATACGGGCGTTGTTTACCTCAGCACGGGCGAACACAACCCCTCAATCGACGCAGGGATTAAACCTGTTCCTGTCGTTGCCAGCCCTGTCTCAATTGGCAACTACGTTTGGGAGGATACCACCCCCAACGATGTTCAAGACAACGCTGAACCAGCGGTTGCTGGCGTGCGTGTTGACCTACTAGACAATAGCGGCGTGACAATCGACACCACGTTTACCGATGGCAACGGCTACTATCAATTTGACAATCTGAATGATGGCGATACTTACGAACTGATTTTCACACCGCCGACAGGCTTCTCACTTGTAACGGCTAACGTCGGATCAGACATTAACGACTCGGATGCAAGCGCCACAACTGGCTCAACGGGACAATTTACCGTTAGCCCCACCGCCGCGCTCAATGCCAGCGATCCCGACGCAACCGCAACGCTGGACTCACGTTGGGACGCTGGGCTGATTGGCACAATGTCGCTGGGCAATCTCGTCTGGAATGATGACAACAACAACGGCACGCTTGATGTAGGTGAGTCAGGAATCGAAAACGTCACTGTTTGGCTTTATGATGCAGTTGGCGCAACACGCCTGATGACGACCACAACCGATAGCAATGGCAAATACCTGTTTAGCGGCCTCGCTGAAGGTCAATATCTGGTTGAGGTAGAAATCCCCAGCAGCATGACCTCATCTGACGATATTGCCTCATCCACCACGCCACAAAACGGCACGGATAGCGACGATAATGGGGTTGATTTGACCAGCCAAGCAGGGTTTGTACGCTCGAACGTGATTGCGCTGACGTTTGGCAGCGGGTCGCTAAGCGAAAGCGATCACGGGCAGGCGATTGACGGCACGGTAGACAGCATGCCTGATCGCAACGCCAACTACACACTCGACTTCGGCTTTTACTTCATTGGCTATGATTATGGCGATTTGCCAGACACGCGCACCGTTCCAAGCGCAGGCTTCCTGACCCTGCTTGAAAATGACGGCGCACGCCACGCGTTGACCAGCGATCTATATTTGGGTGGCTGCGTTGATGCTGAAAAGGATGGTGACGCCGATTTTGTGACAGGATTGAGCACGGGCAGCGGTGACGACAACACGCTGGGCGTGACGGGACGCACACGCGGAACCTGTGTCGGAAACGATGATGAAGACGGGGTTGTGCTGGTGACGCCTTTGGTCGCAGACAGCACCGCCTGTGTGGCAGTGTCGGCCACCGTGCCAAACGGCAACGCCCACTTAAACGGCTGGATCGATTTTAATGGTGATGGCGATTTTGACGCGGCCGATCAACTGTCATTCACCTCGATTGAAGGGGTCGCAGTTGTCACAACCACCAACCCAACAATTGCATCC
>JBMZDF010000013.1:0-28592 GCA_049614105.1 Promineifilaceae bacterium (SeqCode) | reverse complement strand
GTCGGGAAGCAATCTGTTTTTGAATGGCCGATTGAGCTAAAAAGCATCGCGCAGAGCGGTTCGGCCGATTTGGAGCTGGCTTTTTGGGGGTTCACCTACAACCACGATATCAACCCCGACCATGATTTTAAGGTTGCGATCAACGATTTCGCGCTTGACCCAGTGATGTTTGATGGACAAAGTTATTTCATCCACCGCGCCAGCGTTCCAACTGAACAACTCACGTCGGGCAAAAATATGCTGGTTATCGACAACTCTGAGTTGAGTCAAGCGCCCATCGATCAGTTTTACCTGAATTGGATTGCGCTCAACTATCCTGTACCAACCACCGCAATCGAGGATGCGCTGATTTTCAGCGGCGAAGAAGGGCAAATCGCAATTGATGGATTTTCGGCCGAACCACTCGTCCTAGACATCAGCAACCCCCTCGCGCCAAGCCGCATGGACAACATCAGCTACGCGGACGGCACAGCCACGTTTGGCGTCCAGTCCGACATCAGCGTTGCCGCTGTCGGGGATGATGGGTTTATGGCGGTCGAAAGTATCGAACCGCTGCTTGCATCCTCTTTGCGCGACACAACACAGTCGGGCGAATTGCTGATTGTGACGACAAAAACGCTTGCGCCAGCGCTTGATCCACTTGTTGAAGCACGTGAAGCGGAAGGTCTGTCTGTCGTTGTCACCCGCGTTGATGAACTTTATGACGAGTTTGGTCATGGCGCGGTCACACCTGACGCGATCACTGAATTTGTCAAATATGCAGTTGAAAGCTGGGCAGAACCAAAGCCACGTTATTTGTTCATTGTTGGCGACACGACAACCGACATGCTCGGCTATGGCGAACTGTTGCCAGAGAATCCGATTGCACAACCAGACAACATTGTGCCGTCTCCTATCGTGCAGGTTAGTTCTGCGGGGGAAACGGTTGCTGATGCGCGTTTGACCGACATTGACGGCGACTTAAAGCCCGATCTTGCAGTTGGACGTTGGCCTGTTGATACGGTGCGCGACGTGCGTAATTTGGTTGAGCGTACCTTGGCTTATGAGTCGGGTGTTTCGGCCGAAAATGCCCTCTTCACCTTCGACGGCACAAGCTCAGAATTCTCTGGCTTTACCGAACGTCTCATCGATCAATCCGCCTTCCCAACCGACCACGCGCTGCTGTTTGATGGCCCTTCCTCGTCACAGGTCACAGAAGAATGGAACAACGGCGCATGGCTTGTCAGCTATGTTGGTCACGGCAGCCTCAACATGTGGGGTGCAGAGGAAGTTCTCACTATCGACCAAATTGATCAACTTGGCACAAGCAGCGACGCGCCTCCCATCGTGCTGCAATTCTCTTGTCTGACGGGACAGTTTGCATACCCGCAATCAGACTCGATCTCTGAGATTATGCTTAAAGCGGATGATGGCCCTGTGCTGCTTGTGGCATCAACCAGCCTGACTCTTTCGGCGCACCAAGCACCCTTTGCCACGGCGCTTGTTGAATCACTGCAAAATCCGACAACCCTGCGCGTTGGCGATGCCCTGCAATATGCAAAGGCCGCGCTGCAAATCAACGGCAATGCAGGTTTGCAAGAGATTAGCGACACATTTGGCCTCATTGGCGACCCTTCTGCAAAGGTCGTGCGCCCCGATCTGTTCACACAGACCGTCAGCGACAGCCCCTAGTCTATCTATATGACAGTCACGGCCTGACGCATTTTGGCGACATAGGCGGTGGCTGTCACCCATTTCAACCAACTGATTTCGACTAATCGGTTCGTGAATGAAGCGTACAAATCTTACGATCGGTATCTTGCTTCATAACTCCCTCCCCCAACCTTCGTTAAACTAAATAGAGCAAGCGTGATGAGCAATCGTCATCACGCTAAAATCATAAATTCCATTCACCATTCATCCCGCCTCACACGGCATCACCAATGGATCACCATCTGTGTTAATTGACACGCAGAGCCAACCACTTCAACCAAATCGGTCGCGCCCGTCTCGCTGGCGGATTGCGATTGGCCTCCTGTTAACCATTCTCACGCTTTGGTTTGTACAACGCACGCTTTCCTGGTCTGCTTTACAAAGCGCCTTGAACACGGTTGACTGGCGTCTATTTTTGCTTGGGCTTGCGTCGATTGTGGCAACAATTGGCTTAAAAACGGTGCGCTGGCGGCTGTTATTTCGGCCGAAACAAAGCGCCCCCCCACTCTACCCCGCTTTCAACGCCCTCATGCTCAATCAATTTATCAACCTCGTCTTTTTCCTGCGGGTCGGTGAATTGGGGCGCATGGCTTATATCGGCCGAAATTCGGCCGATGCCGCCCAAGCACTCGGCACAATCATCGTTGAGAAATGGCTTGAACTCCTCGCCGCGCTTCTCACCATGTTGGGCTTACTCACATGGTTGGTTGTTCTGCCCGACGGCATTGATCAGCGTGCAACACGTTACGCCGCTATCGTTCTGGGACTGCTGGGCATTCTTTATCTGCTCGCATTTCAAAACACACACATCGTCTCAATCGTCAGCCGCATTTACAAACGCTTCCCGCCCAAATGGGAAGCGCGTTTGCACCAAGCAACCGTTGCAGGGTTACAAGGTTTAGCCACCCTGCGCGAACCACGGGCGGTTGCGCTTCAACTCTTGCTCTCTTTTGGCGTGATGCTGCTGTATATCTCGACCCCTTATATTTTATTTATCGCGTTTGGATTACCGTACACCCTGTTTGACGCGGCCGTTTTGCACACGGGCATTGGTTTAGTTGCGGCCATTCCATCCACGCCGGGCAAATTTGGTCTGATCGAGGTGAGTACACTTGCCATTTTGCAGTTCCTCAATCCATCTGTACCCGAAACGCAGTTGCTCAGCTACGCCATCATCTTTCATCTCACGATTATTATCCCGCCTCTCATTTGGGGCGGCATGGTCGCCTTACGTTTTAACTGGGCATGGAAAACGCAGTAATTATTGTTCACTCCCCCATCGGGATCGTAAATCGCGCACTCAAACGGCTGCTTGATGTGGTCGGAAGCCTCGTCGGTACAGCGCTATTTTTTCTCATTTATTTTCCACTCGCGCTGATTATCAAATTTGATTCTAAGGGGCCTGTTCTATTTCGACAGACACGTATTGGGCGCGATGGGCAGCCATTTGTCTGTTTTAAGTTCCGCACGATGCACGTCAATGCAGAGGCCGAACTAGACAGGTTGATCGACATTGACGCGCTTGCCGAGCCAATGTTCAAGCTGGAAAACGATCCGCGTGTGACCTACATCGGCCGATTATTACGCCGCTGGAGCATCGACGAGATCCCGCAGTTCTGGAACGTGTTGCGCGGCGACATGAGCCTCGTCGGCCCGCGCCCAGAGGAAAGCCGTCTCGTCGCCAAATACAACAGTAGACAACGACAGCGGCTAGCGGTTCGCCCGGGGCTAAGCGGGCCAATGCAAATTCGCGGACGCGGCAACCTGTCAATGAGCAAGCGGCTGGAGCTAGAGCTTGAGTACATCGAAAATTACTCGCTCCGTAAAGATATTGCCATCCTGCTAGAAACACTACCTGCCGTGCTGCGAGGCGAGGGGGCGCGTTAATGGCTTCCACTCGTCAAACGGTTCCACTTCCCGCGCTGATCACCTTTGCCGTGGCGCTAAGCGTCTACGCCGTCACGCTGGCCCCTGGCTTAACGCTGGCGCATTATGGCGGCGATGGTGGCGAACTGATTGCGGCGGCGGTCACGTTGGGCGTCCCGCATCCACAAGGGTATCCCAGCTATGTGCTGCTGGGGAAGCTTGCTAGCCTCATCCCGATCGGCACGGTCGCCTATCGTTTCAACTTATTTTCCGCCGTTTGTATCGCAGGTGCGGCGGCACTTTTAACCCAAATAACGCGCCGCGAGTCGCGCTCAGACATAGCGGCCATTGCGCTTGGGCTAACCTTCGCTTTTGCCCGTCTCGTCTGGAGCCAAGCATTGATTGCAGAGGTGTACGGTCTGAACCTGCTCGTGCTTGCGCTGCTGATTTGGGCCTGTCAACGACGCTCATCCCCCCTTTTATTGGGCTTACTCTGGGGATTCTCACTTACCACTCACCTTACGTCTTTGCTGATATTCCCTTTTGTTTTATGGGCAACACAAGCAAAACAACCGCTGCGTTTTGCTTGCGGGGTGGCACTCGGCTTGCTCCCGTTTGGGGCGCTGCCATTTTTGGCGAGCGGCGACAGCGCCGTTGTGTGGAGCGATCCGACGACATTACAGGGGTGGTGGTGGCTAGTGAGCGGGCGCATTTATCGGCCGAATGTCTTTTCACACACCCCATTTCCTCGCCTGCTAACGCACGGAATCGCCATCCTGCGACAGTTCGCTTTTGTGGGCTGGATTGCGGTGGGATACTGCTTTTGGCGTGGTGATTTTCGGCCGAAAACCCTGCTCTACCTCAGTACAGCCCTCCTTTACGGCGTTTATGCGTTCAGCTACGACACCGTTGATTTTGCTGTCTTTGCCCTGCCAGCGTTACTGTTGCTCAGCCCCCTGCTGGCAACAGGATACGAACGGCTAGGCGCATGGAGCTTAGCTATTCCACTACTCGCGATTGCGCTCAGCTTCAACGCCGTAAATTTACATGATGACACCCAAACGGACGTCCAAGCCCGCACCCTGTTGGGGCAGATGCCCGCCAACGCTATCTTGCTGACACCAGGCGATGAAACGATTTTCACGCTTTGGTATCTCCAAGAAGCGGAAACCGTAAGGTTAGATGTTACTTTGGTCGACCAAAATTTATTTGCGTTCAACTGGTATCGGGATCGGCTAAAGGCGCTTCATCCAACGCTCAATGCGTTGACAGTCGATGACCTAGATGCATTTCAGCATGAGAATAAATCTTTTCGGCCGATTTGCACGATGTCGATCACATCAAATGGCACAGCCGTTTGTTCTGGTATTTTTCAATGAAAAGATTTTTTCGTACTGGCTGCCTGACCCTATCTATTTTTTGTCTTATTTTTAGCATTTGGGCAGCATTCAAAATTTGGCGACTTTATGCTCTGTCAGAATCATTCCAAGAGCATATTAGCGCGGTCGAACTGTTAATGGACGAACCTGATCCGCTCGGTACACTCGATGCGGGCGAAGCGGTCGCCTTAATTACAGATGTGCGTACTGATATGGTTAAACTGAAAGCCGAAGTCGAGCCTTATTTATTCCTTGCACCTTATCTCACATGGTTGCCCAAAGTGGGGCCGCTCATGGTAGATGCTGGCAGCTATTTGGAATTGGCCGATGCAGGCACAGCAACCTTGTCAGCACTGGGATCAACAATCGAATTGGCTCTTGCTTCTGGGCAAGACGACACAATTGCCAGCAACAAAATCACCCTGCTGATTTCGCTGCTCAAGCACGCCGAACCAGATTTAGACGACACGCGAGAAGATGTCTCGCGGATTACAGATGCGTATTTTGCGCTACAAAATCGGGAAGATATTCCTTATCAGTTGCAGCCCTATTTGCCGCTGCTGGATAAATATTTACCGCTGGCCGAAGATGGTGTTACCGCCGCGCAAGTGTTGCCAGAGCTACTTGGCACAAACGAGGAAAAGACGTTTCTTCTCTGGGCACAAAACGCAGATGAGTTGCGTCCTACCGGCGGCTACATCAGCGGGGCGGGGCTTTTGCGCGTCAAAGATGGCGATATTGTGTCAATGGATTTTACCAACACAGACATCGTGAATTCTTACGACAATCTTGATCTGTACGGGTTCCCGCCTGAGGCGATGCAGGAGTTTATGGGCTTAGATTATTTTCTGTTTCGCGATGCGAACTATTGGCCCAACTTTCCAATTTCGGCCGAAAAAGGGATCGAACTTTACAACATTGGACAACCAAACGCACCACAAATTGACGGCGTTATCGCCTTTGACCAATACTTTGTGCAGCTAATTCTCAACGCAATCGGGCCTGTCTACGTGCCAGAGCTGGAGCGCAACGTAGCGGCACAAACGATTCTGACCGACATTCAAGCCGCTTGGAGCACAGGCGAGGAAGGGGTCGATCAGGTCTGGTTTGAAAATCGCAAGCGTTTTATCGGCGACATTGCCCAATCGATTCTTGAGAAATTACTCAACGAACCTGGGGCGATTGACATCACGCGGTTAGGCGATGCGATTTTGGACGCGACGGAACAACGACACCTGCTGGTTCATGTTCGTGATGAACAAACCCAAACGGTGCTGAAAAACCTCAGTTGGGATGGTCACTTTGAACCAGTTCTGGGGCAGGATCAAGTGTTCCCCGTTGATATGAATGTGGGCTACAACAAGGCGAACGCGATTGTTAATCGTGAGTTTCGTTATGAGGTTGATTTGCGCGAGTCAACGGCTATTTCGGCCGATTTGTTCATCCGCTATCAACATGCAGGGGTTGCATCTGGCGAAGCTTGTGTACACGGGCCAAATCTGTACGCTGGCGGCGCGTCACTCAGCTACAACGAGTTGATTAACCTTTGTTACTTTAATTTTCTGCGCGTTTATACGCCAGTCGGGTCGCAGCTGCTCGATTCAACCAGCCATCCTGCACCAGAGGGCGCATTGCTCCTCGACCGCACATGGAATGGGAGCGCTGCGACAATTGATGAACCGACTGATGCAAATGGTTTTTGGAATTTTATGGTGTTGCCACAAGGGGAACTGTTGACAACCCATATGCGTTATACGTTGCCTGAGACGGTCATTCGGCCGAATCCAGACGGCAGTTTGACCTATCAATTGACGGTTCACAAACAGGCTGGCACGCTTGCCACCCCGATGATGATTACCGTGCAGTTGCCATCAAACGCAACGTTATTAATGCAACCAACGCCGAATGCAACTGTCTCAGGAAACGTGATCTCTTGGCAATTTGACCTTGAGCGCGATGAGACATTCGAGTTGCAATATCAGGAATAGATACCGTACGGCTCTCAACAATCTGTAGAGAGCTTACCAAGCCGTCAAGTTAGCGTCTGCCCTTCATGCTTCCCTTTTGGGAAGGGGAGGGTCATGATACCTTGACCGCACAAAACGAATATTAATTGTTTTTGCAGTGTGAGACTGGAGAAAACGCGGCTTCTTGGAAGGATATGTCTGGGTAGATTCACCCTGACGTATTCTTTATCTCCCCTTGGGAGGAGCCAAGGGAGGATTCCACCGGAATTCCCTAAAAGCCGATATATTGCTTTGGAATAAGGTTTCTTTTGCATGTGCGAATTGGACAACACCCGCATAAGGTGATGTTTTGCACAATCGTCACGCGCCCTTCGACACAGTCAGGGCGAGGACGTTCTAACATGCCTCGATCCTTGTCCCTTCCCCGAAAATGCCCCTGTTTATGAACAGGGCGCACGCTTGGGAAGCTTTTGGGCTGCTGTTGCAAACCCCTATTTTCCCCATCACTGCCATTGTTTAATAAAGAGATTTGGTATTCAGCCCGCCATCCTGGCCGGCCGAATGCTAAACGGGAGCGATTCTATAACGCTAGATATGTTTGTGCCTTGCTCACTTGCAAGACAACAAACTTCTGCCATTTCTGTGAGGCATGGCGAGTAGTCCTTTTTTGTGGACATCACGAAAAACAAGCAGTAGGTTGGCCCACTGGCCCAGACACACCGTGTTGCAGCCAAGTGCGAGCTGACTAGCGGAAACGCTATTTACAGAAGGATCATCCCTTCAGAAGTAATGATTGCAGTTACGTGCCAACCATTAAAGGTTGGCTTAAACAAAAAATAGAGACTCGAAATGAATAAAACTACTCTACGAAATGTCGCTGTCAACAATATTTGGAAAATCCCACACGCCCCTCGTCAGCAGCTTTTTAAATTACTCCAGCCTAAAAGCAACCACTCATTCTCTAGGATGCGGACGATTGATCCCCAAACGCTGCAAAAAGAACAAATTTCGCTACAACCATATGACAGGCTCAAATGTATTTTCTTCCACATCCCAAAATGCGGTGGCATCTCAATCGGCCGTGCGCTATTCGGGCATTATTATGGCAACCACATGAACGCGCTGACTTACCAGCTTATTTTTGACAAACAGACCTATGATTCCTATTTCAAATTCACCTTTGTACGCAATCCATGGTCGCGGCTGCTGTCAGCATTCCACTACCTAAGAGGTAACTCGCCCATTGTGGGGGATGACGAGCGTGTTTGGGCGAAGGAAAATATCGGGCATTTTTCAGATTTCAACGAATTTGTAATCAATTGGGTAACGCCTGAAAACATTTGTCAATTTGAGCATTTCAAACCACAGCATCGCTATCTTGCTTCACCAGATGGGCAGATTCAGGTTGACTTTATCGGCCGATTTGAAACATTGGCCCGCGACTTTAACTATGTCAGCGAGCGCCTCGGCATCGACACCTCCCTATCCCACCAAAACAAAGCAAAGAGAAAAAAGCGCGATTATCGTCAATACTATTCAAATACGGCTCGTGAAATTGTGGCCGAAGTTTATAAACGCGATATTGAAGGGTTTGGTTATCACTTTGACGATGCGGCCGAAGATGCAAAAAAACCAAGCTTGATCCCACACTCTGTCTTTCGCAGACAACTACCTGTCATCGTCTAGAAGGATGACAAATGATGTGCAAAGGGCTTTCAACCTTTGTACTCCTTAACCCAACCTCTTTATCAAGAGGCTATCACCCCATTCATTCAACTGTTTTCTTAGTATCATCATATATTCAAGAGGCCTCAATGAGGCCTCTCAGCATTTGCACTTTGTTTAAGAATAGACGTAATTTATAAAGCTCTAACAGTTAACCAGTACACTATCCGCCAAGTTCGATTAAAAAATACTCAACCGTTCACTACAAACCGTATAGGGCGTTGCGAGCACAGAGGGTTTCTGCCTAAGATTAGTTAGGTAAGCAAATTACCTGATGTGATTTGTGCGCGTCGCAGCGCTCCCCAGCAATATTTTTTGCGAGTGCAAGAGAGAAATTTCGTATGTCTACTGAGAATTCACACCAGTTCAAAGCTGAAATCAAGCAGTTGCTTCAGATTCTGATTCACTCACTGTATCAAGATCAGGAGATTTTTCTGCGTGAGTTAATTTCAAATGCGTCCGATGCGTTGACGCGCGTTAAGTTTGAAATGCTGACCAACAGTGAGGTTCGCGACCCCGAAGCCGAATTGGCCATCCGATTAGATGTTGTCGATACAGATGATGAGAAAACATTGATCATCAAAGACAGCGGTATCGGTTTGACAGCGGATGAAATGGTTCAGAACCTTGGCACGATCGCCCAATCGGGCGCACGCGAATTCATGTCAAAGCTCGAAGATGGGCAGGCATCACCGACTGACATCATCGGTCAGTTTGGCGTTGGATTCTACTCTGTGTTCATGGTTGCGAAGGAAGTTCGTGTTGTCTCTTTGAGCCACGATCCAAACTCCGAAGCAGCCGCTTGGATTTCAGACGGTGGCGAAAGTTACCAAGTGGAGCCATCAGACAAGAGCGATCGCGGCACAGAGATTCACATTACGTTGAAATCAGATGCAGCAGACTTTGTTGATAAACTTAAGCTCCGCCAAATTATCAAAAAGCATTCAGACTACGTCAGCTATCCAATTTATATTGAAGAAGAACAAGCGAACTCGCAAGAATCGCTGTGGCGTCAGAAGCCAAGAGAAGTTGAAGAGGATGCGTACAAAGATTTCTATCGTCAGATGACGATGGATTTTGAAGAACCACTCAGCACCATTCATTTCCACTCGGACATGCCAGTGAATTTGCGCACCATGCTGTTTTTGCCAGCAAAGCGTGAAAAGATGATGTTTGCACTGCGCAAAGAGCCGGGCGTCAAACTTTACACGAACAACGTGTTGATTCAAGAGTACTGCACCGATTTGCTACCTGATTGGCTTAACTTTGTTGATGGTGTGGTTGACTCAGAAGATTTGCCGCTCAACGTTAGCCGTGAAACGGTTCAAAATAACCGCCTCATGAAGCAGTTGGGCAAAGTTGTGCGCAAGCGCGTCATCCGTACTATTTCGCAAATGAGCGACAAAGATCCAGAAAAGTTTGAGAAGTTCTGGAAAGAGTACGGGCGCGTTTTGAAAGAAGGGCTGGCAGTTGATGCAGAGTCTAAAGATCAGATCGTACCGCTCATGCACTTTGTCTCGTCTAAATCAGAGGGCAAGCTGACTTCGCTCAAAGCGTATGCTGAGCGGATGCCTGAAGAGCAGGAAGAAATCTACTATGTGGTTGCAAACGGGCTGGGTTCGGCCGAAAACAGCCCCCACCTCGATCCGCTCAAAGCAAAAGATTGGGAAGTCCTCTACTTTGTAGATCCAATTGACTCCTTCATCACCCAAGGCTGGAGCGAATTTGCCGACATGAAGCTTGTCAACGTCGAAGATGCCGACATCGAGCTACCCGAGGACGACAACGAAGACAACGACGAAGAAAGCGCCAGCGAAGCGGGTCTTGGTTTATTTGTCACCCGCGCAGGCGAGCAGCTTGGCGAGCGCGTGACAGAAGTTAAAGTCTCGAAAGTGTTGCGCGGTAGCCCTGTGCGTCTCGTGATGCCAGAAGACGGCGCAGGCAATGCGAACTTTGACCGTATTCAAAAGCTGATGAATCAGGATTATGAAGTGCCAGCTCGCGTGATGGAAGTCAACAAGAGCCACCCGATCATTGTCAACATTGCCAGCACGCTGGAAAGTGACGATTCGGCCGAAATCATCAACCTGACCATCGAGCAACTTTACGAAAGCGCCCTTGTTCAAGAAGGACTGCACCCCAACCCAGCCGCCATGCTTCCCCGCATCCAGCAGCTAATGGAAATCGCAACGCGCGGTTAACTTATCAAAACGGTCGCGTCTACTTGTTTCATCAATGAGCAGACGCGGCCAATCTATCCCGCTTCGCTAACGCCACTTCCCCCAACAACTCATACGCCTCTGCTCGATCGCGATAATAATCCGCTATTTCCTCCGCCTCATCAGGAATCAAGTCAATCGCGTTTGTGAATTGAACAACCGCCCAACGATAATCCTGCAACCCCATAAATACGTTTGCTTTTCCCCAGTAGCCAATTTCATTGTAGGGCGAGAGTAAAATCGCTTGATTAAAGTCGCTGAGCGCGTCATGGTAGCGTTTGAGTTCAAGATTGAGCGCCCCACGCAGTTGATACGCAAAAGCGTCATTGGGATCTGCGTTGATGGCCGCGCTATAGTGGCGCAGTGCTTGCTTCCACTGTCCGCTTTGCTGGGCGTCGATGCCTTGGTTGGTGTGGGATTTTTCGGCCGAAATCATATCTCTATCCTGCGATCTACTTGTCAAGTACTCTTTTTACTTTCTCACTTTACAATCTAAAACGACATGGAAAATGAGTAGAAGATGATTGATGCTCTCCCGTTCTGCCATAAATCGTTCACATTTGTAACACTAAATGAGACGAAATAGAAGCCAATTGCAAAATTAGGTCTGTTGTTTCACTGCTATACTCACCTCGCTTGACTTTACTGAGAGAAGGCAACCTATATGTCATATACCATTAAAGAACAGAAACAGGTTACAGCAACTGTAGAACAAACTCGCAATGCAGCACTCAAAGCAGTTGCAGGGCTTGAAGGAAAGTTGCTTAAACAAGATTCAACTACCATCGTTGTCCAATTTCACAAGACAATTCTTGGGAAAGTCCTTGGGGATCGCACGCACCTAACCGTTGCACTATCCCCCTCGACCGATGGGTGCTCTGTGCAAACAACGATCTATCCACTCAATGCGGTGGGGCAGAAGTTACTATTTGGCGCACGTAAAGGCGTGTCCCGAACTGTCCTAACTTGGTTTTTCGCCCATCTAGATCATCATCTAAAAAAGCTTATCTAAATTATTATCATCAAAATGTAGGGTCAATTCAGGGATCGTTCACATTTGTCATATGATAAACCCCGAAACCTGTGACAATTTGCCTGTTGCAATTTGAAAATATCCGTTATACTTACGTAAGCGAATGATGAGAAGGGGATGAGAAGGAAAGGAAAAATCCCCAACTAACTAGCACAAAAATAAATGACAGCTCTAACAACGCGCCAACGCGATCTATTACGGTTGCTTTTGGATGCAAATGCCCCGTTGGTAACAGCCTCCGTTGCACAGCAGTTACAGCTTACCCCACGTCAGGTCAATTACAGCCTGAAAGGTGTGAAGCGTTGGTTAACGCAACATGACGCGAAACTATCAGTTACACCAGGCATTGGCGTACAACTAATCTGTAATACATTTCAATCACAAGCACTGTCTCATGCTTTGCAATCTGATGACAGTTATCAGTTGGTCCTTTCCCCTAGCCAACGTCAACAGCTATTTTTGTTTCATCTAATCACAACTGATGAACCACTGATTTTATATCAACTACAACAGCGCACGCGAGTCTCGCGCACAACCATCTTAAAAGATCTTGATTCGGCCGAACCGTGGATTAACAAACTACATCTGCGGCTAGAACGACGACCCAATTATGGGATTGAGATTATCGGGGACGAAAAAGCCAAGCGTCAGGCGCTGGTCGCCTTGCTGTGGGGAGACAGCACCAACGGGGACGCGCTGTGGAATATGACCCACACAGACGGGCTGACCTTTGATCTCAATGATGATGCCTCTTTGTTGCCTATTTTGCTTCAAATTAAAGAGGTGGTTGATGAAATCGAGGCGCATCGCGCTATCGAACATGTTGCTCAGGCCGAAGCGGCGCTGGGTGGACGGTTTAGCGATGTCGCTGTTTTACATTTGGCCTTGGTTTTCGCTGTGCAGCGTCAGCGTGTTAAGCGTGGGTATCATTTGGTGGGGGCTGACAATTCGGCCGAAATCAACCAGCTAAAAGCTCATCCTATCTGGCCAACCGCATCTCGCATTTATGCAAAGCTGCTGATGAAGCGTCATGATAAACAACATGACGCAGAGGTTGCCAGCATCGCCGCCCACTTGTTAGGCGGTGCGCGTAACGATCGTTGGCCGGGTGATTTAGAAAGTGAAACTGATTTTTCTGATTTAATTTCAGCATTAATGGCGCAAATTAGTGAGGCGTATCGCCTGCCTGATTTGCTGCAAGATTCAACGTTGCGAGATGGGTTAATTTCTCATGTAATTCCCGCCTGTTTGCGACAAAAATACAAATTGTGGTCTCCGCCACAATATAGCAACCGTCTGCAAGACACTTATGCGTTTGAGCATACCTTGTCTAACAAGTTGGGTGAACTGATTGCTCAACAAACAGGCGCGACGCTACCAGACAATGAAACAAATAATTTAGCTCTGTTGATTCGTGCGGCTTATGTGCGCGAACGACCCAATCGCTTACAGCATGTGATTGTTGTCTGCCCTAGCGGCATGGCAACTGCACAGCTACTAACGGCACGGCTCAAGGCGCGTTTCCCGCGTCTTGGCAAAATTGAAGTGCTATCTATGCGAGAGTTGAATGTAGAGCGGGTTGATTCGGCCGAACTTGTTTTGACAACTGTTCCATTGCCAACCAAGCTGGTTGGTGACATCAAAGTCATTAAGGTGCATCCACTGTTGTTACCAGAAGACATCGAAACAATTACACAGTGGCTTGCTTGATGAAGCCGATCAGTTCACAAGGACGATCGGGATCGGCTCTCACAATTAAGTAGCGACCCAGGTCGCAGGTGGTTGCTCTGACCTAACAACCACCACATCTAGTTCGTTCATGGCGTGATGCATTGGGCATCATGAAAGGAAAATGTTGCACAAAGCAACAAAAAAGTTAATGTCTCACTTTTAAGGAGAATGAGATGAGAGAAAGATTACAACAAATCGGTGGTTTCTTAGCAGGTATGGTCATTCCAAACATCGGTGCATTTATTGCATGGGGTTTGATCACCGCGCTCTTTATCCCAACAGGCTGGATTCCCAGCGACCAGTTTTCAGCCCTAGTCGGCCCAATGATTCTGAATCTGTTACCAATTTTGATCGGTTATACCGGTGGTAAGATGATTCACGGTCATCGTGGTGGTGTCCTCGGTGCTGTAGCAACAATGGGTGTTGTGGTAGCTGGTGGTTTTTATCGTGATGCGGATGTTGCTAAAATCGTTGATGGCGTCGCAGTTATCGTTAACGAGCCTTCATTCAACCAAATTCCAATGTTCCTCGGCGGTATGATTATGGGGCCTATTGCAGGCTGGATCATGCAAAAGGTTGATGAGGCACTTGAAGACAGCATTCCAGTTGGTTTTGAAATGTTGGTCAACAACTTCTCAGCCGGCATCCTTGGTACTATCTTGGCAATGCTTGGCGTTGTCGTTGTTGGTCCATTTGTTGTTGGTGTTAGTGGCGTTGCTGAAGGTGTTGTTAACGGTTTGATTAACACTGGCCTGCTTCCATTGGCAGCAATCGTTATTGAACCTGCAAAAGTCCTTTTCTTGAACAATGCTCTCAACCACGGGGTTCTCGGACCGCTTGGCGTTATCGCATCGGAAGAAAGTGGCCGCGCAATTCACTTCCTGCTCGAAACCAACCCTGGCCCAGGTCTTGGTTTGTTAGTAGCTTATTATGTTGCAGGCAAGGGCATGTTGAAAGACTCAGCTCCTGGCGCAATGATTATCCACTTCCTCGGTGGCATCCACGAAATCTATTTCCCTTATGTATTGGCACACCCAATCATGATTTTGTCTGTTATCGCTGGTGGCCTCGCTGCTGACCTATGGTTCGTAATCTTCGGAGCGGGTCTGGTTGCAACACCTTCACCTGGTTCTATCTTCGCTTACTTCGCGGTAATCCCACCAGGACAGTACTTCCAAGTACTCGGTGGCGTTCTCGTCGGCGCAGTTGCAGCAGCATTTGTTGGGATGACAATCCTACGTGTTAATCCTGTTGCCATCTCAGAAGGCGCAGAAGATATGGATGACGCGCTAGACGGTGTCCCAGGACTAGGCTAGTAAAACACGCATATTGAATAAAGAATGAAGAATGAAAGCTAACGCTATCTGCTTATTCTTCATTCTTTATTCTTCACTATTTAAGTGCGCCACAAAAAGTGCTTGAAAGTAAAGCTGCAAGTGGCGCTTTGCAAAAACGGCTCATTAGTCTGGTAGTTGGCTAATTGTTTCACCGCTTTTGCAGTCAAAGACTTTTTATTAACTATTTAAGGAATTATGACTCAATCAATCGCTGCATCAGATGTATCAACCATTATTTTAGCTTGTGAAGCTGGCATGGGATCAAGTTTAATGGTCGTTAGCCAGATCAAGAGAAAGCTCAAGAAGGCAAAGATAAGCGGGGTTAAGGTTATGCACAAACCTGCTCGCTCAGTGCCATCCAATGCAAAACTTGTTCTTGTCCATGGCAGTTTGGCAAAAGTTGTTCGCGCCAAAGCGCCCGACGCAGTTATCGTTACGTTCAAAATGTTCCTAAACGATCCTGCGTTTAAAAGAGTGGTTGATGCATTTATCAACGATGGTGAGATTGTTGGTTCCTAATTTTTTTAACTTTTAAACGGGACCATTCCCGTTGCGTAAAGGGAAACATTATGGCAATTTTGTCGATGGAACGGATTCGTCTACAAGCAAGCGCGGTAGACAAAACAGACGCGATCCGGCAGGCAGGTGCACTGCTTGTCGACAATGGCTGTGCTAAGCCAGCGTATATTGCAGGGATGCTAAAACGTGAATCAACGATGTCAACATATCTTGGCAACGGGGTCGCAATCCCACACGGTATGCATGAAAATCATGCCGACGTGATTCAAACGGGCATCTCTATCATGCAGTTTCCTGATGGCATACTTTGGGAAGACGACGACAAAGCATATCTCGTGATTGGCATCGCCGCGATTGGCGACGGACACATGGATATTTTGTCAAATCTTGCTGAAGTTATCGAAGATGAAGAAATGGCGGAGTTGTTGGCACAAACCAACGACCCACAGTTCATTTTTGATCGTTTGACCAGAACACCAATGGAAGTCTAGAGGACATAGCCATAGCTGCACCAGTTGCAGCATGCCCGCCTCTTTGTTCCAAGTACGGTAAACAAGTTCGCCTGTGTTGGCTGCTTGCTTAGTACCGTGCGATGCATTAAATGCGTTACTTTGCATCTTAGTGTATGCCCATTATAGGGTAAGCGTCCCAAGATAAACTTGATTTGACGACTGAGTTTTTAGCTCACTTGCACGGAATAAATAAAAACTCTATCTAATTTCAGGTTGATTAGGTAATCTCAAGAGAATTATTCTTCAGCACATCTTGCCACAATTGATGTGTAAGAGGTAAGGATCAGATAATTTCATTCTTGAGATTGCCCAAGGCGCTCCCTACAGTCTACTTACTTAAAGCTTGTTCTTTCGCTGCCACAATTATACGAGATAGTATTTAGAGGTTAGAGATTTTATGCTAACCATGAGGGTACTGCTCGCTTCTACCTACTGTGAAAACTGTTGACCTTGTTATCCAAAATCCGACTGGACTGCATGCACGCCCTGCCAAAACATTTGTAAAACTAGCAAAGGGGTTTAAATCGACTGTTAAGATTGCGCATGGTGATAAACAAGTCAATGGAAAAAGCCTTATTGGGGTTTTGAAATTAGGCATCAAGCGAGATGGGGCCATTCGTCTACTTATTGATGGAAGTGATGAGTCAGAAGCAATACATGCGCTTGTTGACGCAGTGAAAGCGGGGTTGGGTGAAACGCTACATACCCATGAAGAAGCGCCATCGGCCGAACCTCAACCTATCAGTCAGCCACAACCTAGCCCGACTATTTCGGCCGAAAACACCATAACTGGCATCCCCGCCTCTTCTGGTGTTGGCATTGGCCCCGTCTGGCAGCTTGTCACCCAAACAATCACCATTGGCAACCAGTTTTTAGGTCGCGAACAAGAAACGGCCGCACTGCACAACGCAATGTCAGGCGCTCGTGAACAGATCACAACCTTACGACGCCAAACGGCTCAACAAATTAATGAAGCAGAGGCCGCGATCTTTGACGCGCATCTTGAGCTTCTGTCAGACCCCGATCTGTTAGACGGGGTGCTTGAACTGATTTCGGCCGAAAATAGCGCCGCCCAAGCTTGGGATCAAACAATCGAGGCCAACGCCAACGCGCTCGCCTCGCTATCCGATCCGCTGCTCGCGGCACGCGCGGCCGATATGCGCGATGTTGGACAACGCGTTCTAGCTATCTTGACGGGTCAGGACACCACAGTCACAATGCCTGCCGACCCTTTCATTCTTTGTACGAACGATCTTTCTCCTTCCTTAACGGCGTCGCTAGACAAACGGCGAGTTCTCGCCATTTGTACGGCGGCTGGTGGGGCAAACGCGCACGCGGCGATTCTTGCGCGTGCGTTAAGATTGCCAGCCGTCGTCGGCGCCGGTTCTCAACTGCTTGATATTGCCAGCGGCACAACCGTTATTGTCAACGGTGTTTCGGGCCAAATCGCCCTTTCGCCCAACGAAGACGCTATCGCTGAGGCGCGTCAACAGCAGGAAGCGCTCCAAGCCAGCTATCAGCAGGCAATGGGGGCCAAAGCGGACCCAGCTATCACCACAGACGGCCACCGTATCGAGATTGTTGCCAACGTTGGCAACGTCGCTGATGCGGAACAAGCCTATGAGTTGGGTGCGGAAGGCGTTGGGCTATTGCGTTCTGAGTTCTTGTTTTTGGAACGCGAGAGCGCTCCTACAATTGAAGAACAAACGCAGGTTGTTGGCGATATTCTAGCCGCGCTGCGGGGTCAACCCGTTATTGTTCGCACGCTGGACGTGGGCGGGGATAAACCGCTTTCATATATTGATGTGCCGCATGAGGACAATCCCTTTTTGGGCGAACGTGGGATTCGTTTATGCTTGAATCGGCCGAAACTGCTTCGCGAACAGCTCACCGCCATTGTCAAAGCGTCAGAACGCGGCAAGGCACGCATCATGTTCCCGATGGTCTCAGACATCAGCGAACTCCAGCAGGCACGCCAACATCTTAACGAAATTGCGCAGACGCTTGGCATAGCTGCACCCGAAGTTGGCATCATGATTGAAGTGCCATCGGCCGCGCTCATGGCGGATGTGTTCGCCCCACACGTCGATTTCTTCTCAATCGGAACCAACGATCTAACCCAGTACACGATGGCGGTTGATCGCATGCACCCCTCCCTCAATCATCTATCAGATGGATTGCACCCCGCCGTCCTGCGCTTGATCTCAAAAACGGTCGATGCGGCACATGCGGCAGGCAAATGGGTTGGCGTTTGCGGCGAACTAGGTGCAGATCCACAAGCGGTTCCGATCTTGATCGGGTTAGGCGTTGACGAGTTAAGCGTCAACGTGCCCGCTGTTCCAACCGTTAAAGCACAGATTCGCACGCTCTCTATGGCGGATTGCAAAACGGTTGCACAACGTGCGTTAGTTTGTCCAACAGCACAAGCTGTACGCAACCTTTAAATTCACCTATCAAATACAACGTGAGCCACAACGCTGCATGGACATTTTTGCAGCTATTTGGCGACTTTGAAACGAGCTTCCTATGAGTTTTGAAAACTATCAGGCGCTAAATACGCCGCTACCTGACGAAACCCTTGCTTGGAATATGTATGGCAAGGGGATTGAGAATATCGGCCGAAATGGCGAACCAGAATCATTCACAATTCCTGAACCAAACGACGATCAAATGCTTGTTCGTGTCGATAGCGTCGGCATGTGCTTCTCCGATGTCAAGCTAATCCGTCAGGGTCGTAAGCACCCCAAACTTTACAATCGCGACCTCACGCAAGAACCTACCCGCTTGGGTCATGAAGCCTGCATCACCGTCATTGAAGTCGGCAGCAATCTGCAAGAGCGCTATAGCAAAGGGGATCGCCTTGCTGTCCAGCCAGATATTTATCAAAATGGCAAAAGCACCGCCTACGGTTACACCATCCCCGGCGGTCTTATTCAATATCATTTGATGGGCAAGGAAATGCTCGAAACGGATGCAGGGGCCTGTTTATTGCCGCTCGATGACTCATTGGGGTATGCCGAAACGGCGCTGCTTGAACCTTGGGGCTGTGTTATGGCCGCTTATACTCAGCGGCGGCGCTTAACGCCCAAGGCGGGCGGCACGCTCTGGATTCGCGGCGGTGCGGCAGATTCTTGCAGCTATCAATTCTCACAGTACCTTGATCGACCCAGCACAATTATTTTGACTGATGTGTCCGCAGCGGTTGAAGCGTTGTGTGCCGACACGGGCGCAACTATTGTGCGTCGTGATGGGGTTGAGGATGTGGCGGCACTTTCGGCCGAATTCACCAACGGCGCTGGCTTTGACGATATTGTGCTGCTGGATATGATTTCGGCCGAATTGATCGGTAACATCGCTAAACATATCGCCCGACGCGGCACGCTCAACTTAGTCGGCACACGTCCACTCGATGGCACGGTTTCAACTGACGTAGGGCGTCTCCACTACGACTACATCGCCTTTATCGGCACAAACGGCACTGATATTGCCGCTTCCTATGGTGAAGCCCGCAACCGCTGCGAGCTTGCATCCAACGGCGTCGCCGTCATCGTTGGCGCAGGTGGCCCAATGGGTCAGATGCATGTCCAACGTGCGCTTGAGCTTCCCGACGGCCCCCAACTGATTATCGCAACCGAGATTAACAACAATCGACTGGATGCCATACAGTCCCGTTTTGCCGACCTTGCAGCTCAGAACGAACGTCGTTTGCTCACGTTCAATCCAATTGGCAACGATCAGTCGCTACACGATTTTGTCATGCGCGAAACAGACCAAGCGGGTGCAGATGATGTAGTTATCTGTGTGCCAGTTGCAGGGCTGATGGAAGAAGGCGCAACGTTGATGAACGAAAACGGGATGCTCAACTTGTTTGCAGGGGTTCCCAACGGCACGCAGGCCCCAATCGACATCAGCAATATCTATTTAAACAACGTTCAGTTAACAGGCACAAGCGGGTTAACGATTGATGACCAAGCAGACGTGATGGCCCGTGCGCTTGCAGGCACGCTCTCGCCTAGTCGTTCTGTTGCCGCGATTGGCGGCATCAACGCGGCAAAGGATGGCATCGAGGCAATGATGGAAGGTCGTTTCCCCGGCAAAATCGTCATCTTCCCACAGATCAGCGATTTGCCTTTGTTGGGGTTGGATGAGCTAGAGGCGCAGTTGCCAGCCATCGCCGAACATCTTGGCCCGAACGCAGCTTGGACGCCAGCGGCCGAAAAAGCACTCATCGCACAACACGCCGTATGATTTATACCGTCACGCTAAACCCCGCAATCGATCGTGAGGTGTCTGTTCCCAGCATTGAGTTTGATGCTGTGCTGCGGGCAACAGGGTCACGGGTAGATTGTGGGGGCAAGGGGTTCAACGTCTCGCGCATGGTGGCACAGTTGGGCGGCACTAGCGTCGCCCTCGGTTTTGTAGGTGGTCGCAGCGGTCAGTTTTTGCAGGATCGCATGAACGCGCTGGGCATCAAAACTGATTTTGTGCAGGTTGACGATGAGACGCGCACCAATGTCAGCATCGTCACGGCAGACGGCCGCTATATCAAGGTGAACGAAAAGGGGGGGCGCGTTTCGGCCGAAGCGCGGCAACAATTCCTCGATCAAGTTCAACGTCTTGCCGCTCCTAACGATTGGTGGGTACTGGCCGGCAGTCTGCCGCCTGATATTTCGGCCGATTTCTACGCCCAACTCACCACCATTTTGACACAAGCAGGCGCAAACGTCATTCTAGATGCCAGCGGCGAGTCGCTGCGTCTTGGCTGCGCTGCTGGCCCTTTCCTCATCAAACCAAACCATATCGAAGCCGAACAGCTCACAGGAGACGCTGACCCTGTGAACGCAGCCCACAAGCTACAGCAAATGGGCGTGCAAAACATTGTGATCTCTCAGGGGGCTGCTGGCGCACTGCTTATCGATTCCTCTGACTCTCATCATGTCCCCACACCGAAAATCCAAGAGCGCAACCCAATTGGCGCGGGGGATGCGATGGTCGGTGGAATCGTCTGGGGATTGCAAAACAACTTATCCTTACGCGAATCGTTGCGCTGGGGAATCGCCTGCGGCAGCATGGCGGCGAGCCTAGACGGAACCGCTTTTGGCAACCGTACAGAGGTTGAAACGCTGCTAGCATCTATCCCAGCGTCATCCTAAGCCGCAATAACGAACGCAGAGGCATTTTTAGAACTGACACAGCTTTAAGTAGGTCACAAGTAGTCATTGACGAAAACCTCAGAGGTTTTTATGCATAAACCAGAGTAGATGACAACAAACCTCTGAGGTTTATTGATCGATATGGAGAAAAGAGATGCAAAATAGACTGAGAGACTCCTCAAAAATACGTCAATACGTGTTAACGGGCGCTGCCATAGGGATCTATTTTGGCTGGTCGTTTCAGCCAAGACAAGACCCTCAAGTATCAACCGTTATTTTCCTCAGCGTTATTATTACGATTGTGATGACGCTGATTCGTGTTTATCAGGGTCATCGTGAGAACTTGTTGCGGCGTGCTATCTCGACCTTTGTGCAATACGCATTGGTCATTTCCATTCTACAAGCCCGTCATTTTGCATTAGAGTGGGGAGGGCGTGCCGCCGTTGTTTTAATGACGACAACGATGGGTGCGCTCTCTGGCTATTGGCTTGCATATAAAGAAGGCGGCTAAATCAAGATAAAAAGTAGCTAAATTAATATCCTCTCGGGGTTCAAACTGTCTATAATGCGATTATTCTTTCGTGAAATAGAGGTTTGAACTTTGAATCCCAGACAAGATAAATTATTCAATGCATCATTGATTGCATTATTAGCAATCTACGCCATCTTAACCCAAGCCGCCCAATTTACAGGTGGGTTTGGTATCCCCTATATTGACTTCCCAACTAGCTCGCGTGCCTCGGCCGACATATCTGGCTACACCGTTGAGTTCACAGAACTAGAAGGGAAATCCTTAACTCCAAGTCAATCGCTTGACGCACATTTAGACCAGCTTGATCTTGAAACTGCGCCTTCCGTTAAGCGCCTTGTTAAACGTATCGGCGTTGCGTACCATCATGAGGACACCGTTGAGGTTGAGGCTTTACGCGCAGAATTTGAAGAGATTGCGCTAAACGATGTTGATTCGGCCGAATATCAACTCATCCTACGCATCGTCGACCATGGCGAAAAGTATGATCTGGAGCCAACGGTTACCGAGCAAACCTTAGTCACCTTCCAGTTTGCTCAAAAGGTAGCTGACTGCTCGCTGGCTGATATTTGTCTCAACCTGACACAACGAGCTGATCAGTAGCGGTTCGGCCGAAAACCTCAGGCGCGTACATCTCCTCAACTTTGGCAGGCGGCACGATGTACGTTCCTGACGTAGTGGCACGCGCATAGTAACTATATTCATACTCCCCCGCCCACAACAACATCGTAAACGCTTCTGCACGATCATCCCGAATATTTTGATGGTCATACCAATATCGTCGCCACCACGTCTCCACAGAGCGTGGGAACGGCTCGTTTGGCGGCTGCTCTGCAAGTTTTAACGCCTGATTGAGCGGCTCAAGACCAGCAGGCAACCGATCAACCATTGCCGTGTGAATGCGTCGGCTGACCGTGACAAAACGAATCCGCACGCGCACCAGCGCACCAAGTCTGACTCGCCATTGCCCCCCTTCCATTTGTATAACATCCTCGTCGTTGTCGACGCCCTCATACGTGCGCTGAATCAAATACCCCCGATCCTGCGCTTTCAGGCGCAGATCGCGTGGTGCGTAGCGCAAGCCTAAACGATAGTGCAAGCGGCCAACCCCTGTTTTATCAATCACAATCTGATGGGGCGCTTCCTGCTTCTGTTCTACAAGATAGGCGGTTGGAATATGCGTATGGTGACGATCGGTGCTGCGTTCCTGATAGCAATGTGTGCCCACAAACTGTTTGTCCAGCCAAAAACGGGCGGCAAAGTCAGGTGGCTCAGCTTCAAATGTGGCAAAGTATTTGCCGATGGCAAGCGAGATAAACACGTTTTCTTGCAGATTGCGCCAGCGACCACGAACGCGGTGTTGAAGCAATCCTGTGACCAATTTGGGGATCAGATCGCTATTCGGCCGAATATCAATCAGCGTAGACAGCAAAAACGCATCGGTACGCCGATTGGAGCGCAACATCAAATAATCACCCTCGATCTGTCGCGTTACAAAGTGCGCTGCGCCAGCCGTTTCAACCACGCGGTTCGCAATATGCCGCTCAATTGCACGGGCGCGATCCCCATCACGAAACGCACTCGCGGCTAAAATCGGCCATAGCCATGCTAATGTGTCCAGCGAATGCGCTTGAAGCTTGGCCTCATCCAGCAGCTTGACCGCCCCCTGCACATCATTGTCGCCCGTTAAGTGGCGCACATGCAGCGCGTAAGCCCGCAGCATCCGACGAACGGCTGGCGTGTGTATTGCGTCAAAATGCGTGTCAATATTTTGCAAAAAGCTGCTCAGTTTTGTCTGTACCTCAGACGACACAACATACCCTTTTGTGTTTGCCGCAATGAGCGCGTGTGCGGCAAACACGCTGGTGAACAGGTTGTGTTTGCTTCCGCTAGGATAGAGTGGAAAGCTGCCTTGAGGAGTCTGCATCTTAGTCAGTTTCTGAATCGCTTGTTGTATCGCTTCATCTAACTGTTCGGCCGATGGGAGATTTTCGGCCGAAAACGCCGTCAACACATCACGCAACGCCACAACAGACAACAGCCGCGACGCTAGCACATCTGAACGCCCCAGATAAGGATGTTGCACAATGTAAAGCAGGGCATCCGTCAAGCCGCTGATCGCGGTTGATGCTGAGCTAATTTCCAGCCCGCCATACTGCGGAAACAGATCGGCAGGGGGAGCAATTGCCTGCTGAACCACCCCGTTGTCAAGCACGCCATAGGTCGCAAACACTTCTGATGTGGCAGGTGTCAGCACTGGCAACTCGGACTGCACCGCATCGTTGAACGTCGACGTGAGCGCAACCACACGGAATTTGGCAACCCCACTCTGTTCAGTGAGCGCTGGGAAACGGAGTTCAACCTGATCATGGCTTGGAATCGTCACCTGTTTACCCGTCACACCGACCAGCTCAAGATTGTCGGCCTGAATGCCAATCTGCGCGTCAAGCGGTTGGTCCGTATGGTTATGGACAAATATGGGAAGGTCAACGCGATCGCCGGCGTTGAGAAAGCGCGGTGGGGCTGGGCGCAAGGTGAACGGTAATGCGGCTGTGAGCGTGGTTTCCGTTCGGCCGAACCAATTCTCACCTGCCGCGACAACAACCATCACACGATAACGTGTCAGTGTATCTGGCAGCTTAAACTGCACGTGGGCCTGCCCGTTTTCATCAGTCAATATATTAGGCACAAACGCAGCTAAAGGCACAAAATTCTGACGCACATAAAGCGCAGGCGTCGCTGACCCTTCTCGTGCCATCGCGGCCGAACCGCTCCGCATGCGCTTGCTTGACATTGTCCTGAAAGAATCCGCTTGAACGTCTGGGCGTTTTGGTGCCTCTAACAACAGCAAACGACGCCCGTAATCTGCTTGTAAACGAGACTGTGTATAACGATAAAAAGTATTGATCGGATGGGCAAGTCGATACTCGCTTAGGGCCAAAATCGCCTCGTCAACAACAATCACCGCAACCTCAGCATTTGCAACAGGCGTCCCGTTCCGCAGATGTACTGTCACGCCCATCTGCGTTTCGCTACCTGGCATCGTCTTTGCACTCGGTAGAGACGTCTTTACCGTTAACTTGCGATTACGTGGCGATATGTTCAAAGCCACACGTCCCGTCGCATAAGCAGGGCGGATGCTGCCGTCAGCATGTTTGGCTACACCCACAAGTTCAAGCTGCACGTTGAGGTTTGGCACGTGGGCTTCTGTGATCGGGATAGTGAGGATGTTGTTACCAGCTTTTAGTTGGACACGCCGCTTGGTCAAAATGCCATTGCGTTCAACAATCAAAAGTCCTTCGGCAGGCAAAAAGGGTGGTTCGATCAATAATTCGGTCGAATCACCTGGCACATAGAATTTTTTATCAGCCAGTATGGTCACAGATTGATGCGTCACGCTCTGCTCAGGTCGGCGCGTCATGTGACCAACGCGGCGTGTAATCTGGCTCTGATTTTGATGCCCGTCTGCGTCAACAATGGTGGCTGTGATGCGATATTGTGCCTCTTTGTCAGGTGTAAATTCGGTAATGAGGGGTGTTTCGGCCGAAATCAATTCCCGCAACACCCTTTCACCAACAACTACATCTTGCCACTTACCATTCTGAAAACGCCGCGCCAGTTGTTCATACTTCAACTGAATCACATGCCCAACAACGGCATGGCCATCAATATCAGTCACAATCGCCTCCACCTCCAACGGCTCACCACGCCGCACAAAATAACGGCTTGAACGCAACCCAACATACAAAGCACATGAATGCACAAGAAAATGCGTCCTTTCCTCAAAACGTTGACGATTTGAAGCGTGTACGGAGGCTGTGGCCTGCATATGCATCGGCGGTGACGGCCGATCGGCGTCAACCATCATCTCAAGGCGGTGCATCCCGTTCCCATCTGTACGTCCTGCCAATGACTCATCTAACGGAACTGTACGCTGTGCTGCGATCTCCAACACACTCTGACGACCACCCCGGCCTCCGCTCGCCGACGGTGGCTGGTGCGACACAAATGTGAACCCTGACCAGTTTGGCGGCTTGAAATGATAGCTAGGACCACCCGTTACCTTCCACTCCGTCGCCGCGCCAGCAACTGGTTCCCCGCTAAAATAGGCTGCGGCAATGCTTAATTGGATCTGTTGCCCTGCCACAATGGGGTCGCTTGTGTTTTTGTGCAGAGTTAACTCAACATCTGGTCGCCGAAAGGCTTTAATCCCAAAACGATGTCGATACTCATTGCCATGATGTTTGTCAAAAAAAGCTGACAAACGCAAATCGAGCATCGCAAATCCTAAGTTGACATTATCTGGAAGCGGGATCGTTAAATCAAAACCACCCGCCTCAGTCAATAGCACCGTTCCTTCTGCAATCTGATTACGCTGTGGCTCCAAAACAGTATAGTGAACGCTGAGACCCGCAGGCAAACGCATCATGTCCCCATCGACGCGCATCTTGCGACGGCGTACCCAGCCTTTAACATGAACCGTTTCGCCAGTGCGATACAGGTGTCGATCGGTCAGCACATGCCAAAAAATCTCCCCCTCCTGTGCGAAACGCGCTCGATTAGCTTCAATCGACCGCCCATCTACCAACGCTGTTTCATTCTCACTGGTAACAATGAGGTGCGTCGTGTCCATTGGCTCGGTCAACGCAATTTCAGCCAGCCCGTCGGCATCTGTTGTCGCCGATTGCTGATTGAATAAAACATTCGCATTAGCCACTGGCCCACCATCACCTAGCTTGGTGGCACGAACTAACAACCCCTGAGCCGTTTGGAAAACGTCAACACCAATATTCGTTATTTGTAGCCAAGTACGGCGCGTTCGGTCTGCTGATCGTCGTCTATTATCAGGAACTAAACCAACGTCAGGACGCACAACGAGAATATAATGCTTGCCGTGTCGCGCGACGATCTCACTTAACTCTATGCCTGTCTCAGCTAGGTCATCTCCATTTTGCTGAATAGCCATCGTGCGCGTCAGCACCTGTTTGCCAGGGGGCGTCGGCTCATGTTTGCGATTATGCTCCCCGCACAGCTTTAGATAGTTTACGTAATCAGGCCAATCGGCAGGCGTAACCGCATAAATACTGAGTTGAAACTCGGCATGATGCAAACTATAAACCATAAACGCAACCCGTTCGGATGATGGCATCAGCGTGTTAAGGCGTCCCGTTGGCCAGAGGAATTCTGGCCGACGACGATCTCGACCCTTCTTAACCTCAAATGTGAGCGTTGTATCCTCTTGCAACGTCTGTCCATAACAATCTTTGACCCCTTTTAAAAATGTCACGCGATAAGTGACACCCGCCTGTGTATTCCCATTGATAGTGGTAACGTTTTCCCACTCAAAGCCAGCATCGGGCAATGGCGGTTCAATCCGCACCTGATCGCGCTCGAAGCTGTCCAAATCAATCGGGTTATTAAATTGAATGAGCAGCGGGCGGCCCGCATAGTAGGTGATGTTGGGAAACGCATCCTTATCAATGGTCAGCGGCTTATAGGTGTGCATTTCATATCGAAACGGTTTGTCCAACCCTAATGACCCGTCGGTCGGCATGAGGGTGTCGGCAGGAATTTCGATTGAGATCGGTGTGTTTGGTGGTAAGGGTGTATTCGGCCGAAAAACAACACAACGCGCCGCTTTCCGCCTTGTCAGCCACGTCTTTACTTCCTTATCAGCCTGTTGCTCAGCCTCAGTGGCAACCCTCAACGCAAACGGCTCGTGTTTACCTGCATAACTATGAAGCGCAGCCAAAACGGTTTGCGCGTCACAAGCTGTATTAAACTCAATGAAAAAAATTGGGCGCAGCGGATCGCTTGCGATGCTGGACGATGCGTGAACAACTGACAAGGGCGGGGTGCTAAATTGCCAGATCAAGGGCTGCGTGAGTGGGGTGTTGTTTAGGGATTGGATTTCGGCCGAAACAGTCACACGAAACGTCATTGCCCGTGGCAACGGCTTGGTTAACGTCCCTTGATAACAAAAACGCACCGTTGTGCTGTTGATCCATTGCCACTCACCCGCGATCGCTGGTTCGATCTTGATGTCGGGCACATGGTCCAACTCACCAATGGCAACCATCGGCCGATTAAATGTGAGGCTGATAAAGGGCGCATCAACCACCTCGCCTTCTGGCGAATAACGCAACACGCGCAGTGGCTCCGCGACAACCGATGGCGCAACACGTTCCGCATCAACGGGCGGAAATGTCGTCTCAATTTTTTTGCTAATCAGCGGCGGGGGCAATGGATCTGGTAGTTGAAAGGGGGCAGGCTGTGGGTTGTTGCCTTCTAAAGTTGGCAGTTGGGCAAAAAGGGCTTGGGTTATTTCGGCCGAAAGTTCACGCCCTTCGACAACAGCATGATCATTTGCTTGAACAGGTTGTGGTGTTCCTTGACTCAGTGTTAATTTCATAGTTACCTCACTCGACAACTAGTTTAACACTTTCCCACCTTGAACTCATACCCCACTTCCACCCAGAAAAACAAAAACGGCTGATGTATGTTGTGGATACTCATTTGTATCTACCACACACATCAACCGATTTGCTTCTGCCACTACTGTGGCCATATCAGAATTGAATCATTGGCAATGACCTACTCTCCCAGGCAGCTACCCGCCAAGTACCATCAGCGCTAGCGAGCTTGACTTCCAGGTTCGGTATGGAACTGGGTATACCCTCGCCGCTCTAATCACCAATAAATTCGTTCTTTATATGTTTTGAACTGTCTACAATGAAGACTTCTACATTCTCACTTTCACTTCCACGGACCAGAATCCCAATTTCTCTGTATCATCTGTGGTAAGCCTTCGACCATTAGTACAGCTTAGCTGAGTATATTTCTACACTTACACACGCTGCCTATCTAGCTGGTAGTCTTCCAGCGGTCTCAGAGGGAACTTATCTTGAAACAGGCTTCCCGCTTAGATGC
>JBMZDF010000012.1:0-29598 GCA_049614105.1 Promineifilaceae bacterium (SeqCode) | reverse complement strand
GCGGCCTGTGGAGGACTTTTCTTGGCAGAGAAGAGGCCGCGGAGCGGCAAGAGGGGTGTTCCACCGCAGAGCAGTGGAACAAGGTATCCCGCAAGTTTTTGAAAAGATAGAAGCTGACTTGCTCCTAGCCCTACCAGTTTTGTAGTTGAGTTAGAATGCAATCGCCCTGAGGTGGGGGCTAGATCCCAAAGAACCAGAGGTTTTTATGCACAGGCTAAAGTAGACGACAAACCTTAGAGGTTTATTGATTGAGATTCTTTGCGACCAGTTCAACGCCACTGGGAAACATCACAGGGGAATTCATCAAGAATATGGTCGCTCAAAAATGCATACGCAACCTCAATCTCCCCTGATTCATTTTGACACCAAAGCCTGTAAGGTACGAGCCACGCTTTATCTGAACTTTTACGAGCCACAAAATCATAATGGAAACGGTTCGTTGCTTCCAACTTAATGACATCAAAGCCAACGACATTATTCCAAGACGCCACCGAGCTTTTTTGCTTGATTGCTGCGCTCCGCACCCCATTGCCTCCTCGATTGTAATCCCATTGATAGGTGAGTATCCAATCCAGCGGCCGATCATATTCTGAGGCAAGCTCCCAAATGATTCGATAGTCTGTACGAACTGGCGCTTCTTCAACGAAAACGGTCGGATAATTTGCTCTGAGTCGATAAAAGGCCCTGATACATTCCTGAACTTCACTCTGTCCAGATAAAGTTTTGCAGCCTACATCAGAAAAGAATGACCCCTTACGCCACTCTCGCGGTGTTGCCGCAACACGTGCTTCCCAGTCGATCGCTTTCATAACCTCTGATGGTGTTACGATGTACCCCATCACAACCCACACAAGCAGAAACAGCCCAATCAATATGACAATTTTCCGTTTATTCATAGCACCCCTAACTTAATTGCATTTGACAGCAAGCTATTTTGGACTATGTTCCAAAACAGCTTGCTCCCATATTATGAATAACGGTCAATTTTTGATTATTCAGGCTTCCAGCACAGTTGGACGAACGACGCTACCAGCTTATTTAGACAAGTTCGCTTGCTAAACAGTTACGCATGTTTATGAGTGGTTACAGCGCAATGGGCGCGGCAAGCAGCGCATCAGGAATCGCAAAGGCGTTGACGAGATGGATCGCTTGGTGGCGAATGTTGTAGAGTAATGTATTGATTTCGGTGCGGATAGCGGCCGATTTGCTGCCAACAATAAAGCCGTGTTCCATATACCAGCCCGCATCTGCCTCGATGCGGGTCAGCGCAAAAATAGTGGCAAGCTGGCGCAAGATTTTTTGCAGTTTGGTATCCTCGACCGCCTCAATCCCCGCTGAGAACTGTTCAAAAATAACGCGCTCAATGTAGGCATTTGCCAAATGAAGCAGGTCGTTTTGAACGGCAATCATCGCTTCATAAGAGCTCTTGCCCCCTTTGATGTGCAAACGCATCTGTTTTGCCACTTCGCTGACAAGATGTTCTTCACGATGATGAAACGCATCGAGGTGAAAGTCAGGATCGCGCAAATGGTCGCGACTCGTGTTGCGCATCGCGATCGGGTTGTGGCCAACAAGCCGATGGGCGGCATTTTGGGCGATGAAGCGCACAAGGCCAAACGTTTTCATATCCTCAAACTGTTGCTTGAACTCGGTCAAACGCCCTTTGGCAACAAGCTGCATCAAAACGGTGTTGTCCCCTTCAAAGGTGGTGAAAATATCGCCATCTGCTTTGAGCGCGGCGAAGCGATTTTCCATCATGTACCCTTGACCGCCACACGCTTCGCGCCCCTCTTGAACGGTGTCGGTCATGTTCCAACTTGCCCACGCCTTGAGTCCTGCCGCCAGCGTTTCGATTTCGCGCATATCTTCCGCCATCGCTGTGCCAAAGCGTTCGGTTAGATGTTTGAGCGCAAAGTCGAGCGCATAGGCGTTGGCAAGCAGCGGAATGAGGCGGCGCTGATGGGTTAGATAGTCGATGAGGAGCGTTTCGGGGTGCTTGTTTCGGCCGAATTGACGCCGCCGATTTGCATAACGAATCGCAATCGTCAGCGCAGATTTCGACACGCTGTTTGACGCCAGCGCGATCCCGACCCGTCCGCCAACAAGCGTGCCGAGCATGGTGAAGAAGCGGCGCGAATCGCCTTTGATCGGGCTGCTGTATTCTCCTTCGGCCGAAACGCTTGCAAACCGATTGAGCATATCCTTACGCGGAATACGCACCTGCTTAAATGCAAGCTGCCCATTATCAACACCGTTCAAGCCCATTTTTAAGCCATTGTCACGAATTTCGACCCCGATAGCTGGGGTTTTATCGCGATTGCGGATTGGCACGATAAACGCATTTACCCCGTAATTTGTATCGTCGATGATAAGCTGTGCAAAAACGGTTGCCAGCCGGCCATGGCGGGCCACATTGCCCACATATGTTTTACGCGCCGCTTCGTTGGGCGTGTGAATGATAAATTCTTGGGTGGCCTTGTCATAAATCGCCGTTGTCTCAATGTCGCGCACGTTTGAGCCGTGGCCCACCTCTGTCATGGCGAACGCCCCCGCCGTTTTGAGCGTGCCGATGTCGTTCAGATATTTGTCGTGGTGATATTTTGTGCCGAGCCGCTGTACGCTGCCGCCAAATAGGCCAAACTGAACCCCAAACTTAATCAACAGGCTCAAGTCGTGCAGTGCCAGCATTTCCATGATGACCATGTACTGGGCAATATTGCCCGTGCCGCCGTACTTTTCGCCATAGGCGAGTGCGCCCAATCCTTGATCGGCCAGCAGTTGTGTCCAGTGCAGCACGTGGTCGCGAAAGTCGTTGTGATTGTCGAAATGGCGATAGGCGAAAGCGGGGTCTGAGAGCAAGTTGCGCATGCGGTCACGCAGGGCGGCGTGCTCTCCGTCGAGTAGTTCGGTTAGGCTGTCGATCCCGAAACTGGGATCGGCCGATTCGACAATGGGCTTGAGCAGTGGCGTGTCGAGTAGTTCAGCAACGGCATCATTGCTGATGATGCCTAGCGCGTCTTCTACTTCGTCCAGCGCGGCGCATGCCTCGCCAGAGAGGCAGCGGCTGTCTGCTTGGTTGAGGCTGGCGATCGTTTGCCCTAGTTTGGCGAGGGTTTGGCGTTCTGCGGGGTCTATTTCGGCCGAAACGCGCTGAATCTCATGCAGCCACGTATGCATTTCCACCTCACTCGGCGGATTCATCGGATCAAGCCACCCTTGCAACGTGGCACGCTCGACGCGGTCAGCCATGTTTGGCTATCGATATGCGTTTTAAGCGTTTCAAGTTCGGTCGGACTCAGCACAGCGTCAGCCCACGCGATATAAAGCATCGGGAGAAAAGGCAAGACGCCTTGAGGGTAGTTGGTTGGGGAAGGTTCCATAAGATTACTGCGTACAAACGCCGCATGTGCGCCAAAAGTGTAAAGCGTTGTGAGTTGCTAGCTCCAAGAAGGACGCCCTTCTGACCTACATCATACTCATATTTTTGCTAGCGTCTATGTACGAACGCTCAGAAAATACAAACTCTGACTTTTGAATCGGGCTATTCCATTGTTGCTATAGACGCGGGAGGCTAGAGAAATCTTTACCTGACTTACCAGATTTTAACAATTGTTGTCACGTCTCAGAGGGTTCAAGCGTGCCAACAATTTTGGAAACAAGGGTCTGAAAATCGTAAGGCTTTTGGATAAAGTCGGCCAGCCCTTGGCCGATAAAATGGCGTGTGGCTTCCGCTTCGCTGTACCCCGAGGAAAGCACTACTTTTACATCAGGGTTGATACTGCGCAAATTCTGGAACACTTCTTCGCCGTTCATGCCTGGCATCATCAAATCGAGCAGCACCAGCGATATTTCACTTTGTTGCTGTTGATAGATGCGCAGCGCATCTTTGCCGCGTGTCGCCTGAATGGTGTTAATGCCTTTAATCTCAAGCATGTCAGCCACGGTGGTGACAATATCAACCTCGTCGTCGATCACGAGAATGGTGTGCATCAATTCTGGCTCGCGAAAGTGTGGTTCAGCCTCGCTAACCACTTCAACTATCGTATCAGAGACGGGGAACAGCAGGTGAAAAACAGTGCCGTGACCGACTTCACTGTAGAGATGAATCCCGCCGTCATGTCCACGAATAATCCCTAAGGCAGCGGCCAAGCCTAAGCCTGTGCCTTCGTCTTTGGTCGTATAGAATGGATCAAAAATCTTGTCCTTGGTTTCCTGATCCATCCCCACCCCGTCATCTTGCACCTGAATCGACACGTAGGGGCCTGGAACGAGAACATCCCCTGTGATTTCCCAGAACTCGCCTCGATCGGGTGTAATTGTTTCGACTGAGGTTGAAATGGTGACGCGCCCGTTCTTTTCGCCGATTGCCTGCCCCGCGTTGATGATGAGGTTCATGATGAGCTGTTGCATTTGGGCGGTATCGGCTTCGATGTGGGGCAATTCGGCCGAAAGATTCGTCACCAACTGCACATTTTTTGGAATAGACACCTCAAACAACTTGAGATTATTCGCGATCAGCTCATTAAGATTAATCGCCCCAATCGTAAACGCCCCGCGCCCCGAATACGCCAACATCTGTTGAGTCAATGTAGCGGCACGCTCCGACGCCACAATTGACTGGACGATATGGCGCTTTGCAGGGTGTCCTGCCTCAATTTTTGCCAACGCCAGCGAATTTTGCCCCAGCATCGCCACAAGCAAGTTATTGAAATCGTGTGCGATTCCGCCAGCCAGCACGCCCAAACTTTCCAGCTTTTGTGCTTTACCCAACGAGTCCTCAGTCCGCCGCGCTTCTGTCACATCCATATGCAACATAAACAGCGCCTCGACATGCCCATTGATGATATGCGGATAATAGTAAGAACGCTCAATAATTTGCGTGCCGTCGTACAGCGTAACGGGCGTCTCAAAAACGGTGGGCTGCTTCGTTTCGTACACCTTAGCCGTGTAGGGGGCAATGTGGGCAACATAATCAGGTGGCAAAAACGTTTGGATTTCGCGCCCCACAACCTCCTCCGCCGTCATTCCAAAATGGTCTTTAACGCGATTATTGACAAAAACGAGGCGGTTCGACCGATCGATATAAGCAATCCGTGCGGGGACATTATTAATGACTAGATCAAATAACTCTAAGTTTTTCTGTAAGGATTTCTGGGTTTCGCGAAGCTCAGAAATATCGATACCCAGCGAGACACGCCCAACAACCACCCCGTTTTCTACATGTGGCACGTAGATATTTCGGATAACCTGCGGTTCACCATTCGCGCCGCGCTCATCCATCTCAAAGGAGGAGGACACACCACGTTCAACAGCGTCTAAAAAAGGGCGTCGCTTTTTTAGCTTCTCAGGATCGGCAAAAGCCATAAAACCCGCTGCATCCCCTTGGGCAACCCTTGGGTTATCAAAACGCTCATGATACGATTCCCGAAACGCTTTGTTAAAAAATTTCAGGTTTTGTTCGCGATCAAAGTAGGCAATTCGTACAGGCAGGTTGGCTGTGATAATTTCAAACAGCTCTGTTTGCTCACGCAGGTCAAGGTGAACTTGTTCCAACTGCGCGTGGCTCTGCCCAAGATCGGCCAGCAGGCGACGAACGTCTGAGTACAGATAGCCAGCAGCGATGGCGGCAACAACCACGATGCAAATCTGGAGAATGCCCATCGCGAAATGTTCTTGTGATGTCCAATTTGGGAGCGGCGTGTTGGTACGGACAAAGGTGGAGACCAAAATCACCACTATGTCAAGCGCAAGAAGGTAGAGCCATTGTCGGCCGGGCAAAATCATCACGGCTAAAACGAGGCCAATAACGTACCCTGTCACGCTCAGCATGAGGCCGTGTGCGTTTTCAAGGCTCGCATAAAACAGCCCCGCGCTGCTGCCCAACATCATAATCCAAGCGGCCATTGTCGTTTGATCCAGTCGAAGCAACAACAGAGACATGAGCGCACTACTTATCAGCACAAGATAAGTTGTTTCATCAATATCTGTTGAGACACCTGAGAGAAAGGTTGCGACCCGTGCGACAACGACAGCAACGATTGCGAGCGTGGAGAAGGTGCGAACGGGTTTGCGCCTGACATTGTGGGATTCAAGCGGATGGATAGATTGCCGACGTAGAAAGACATCGCTCATGATTCTAGAATGGTAGGGAGCGTTTCAAGTGCTAGGAATAGCCCTTTTGTCCTTTACAAACCCTAAATCAGAGCGATTTGCGCATTGTTCACTCACATAGTGAAAAACCGTTAGATTAATCGTTAGTTAACGCCTCATATACCCCTTTTGTGATCTGAATATCTTGAACGGCAACCCCTGTCAAATCGGCGACGGTGATTTGTGCATCAGAGGTGCGTCCAGAGACATTGCCTGCAATCACGTTGCCAAGTTCTAACAAATCTGATTGTTCGATCGCGTTGGCGGTAAGCGCCTGATAGATTTCACCGCGTGCTAGACATTGCGGGATGCTGTCGGCCACAACTTTATCCGCCTTGCCCAAAATGGCGCTGTCTAGCTCTTGTTTGTGGGGTGTGTCGGAGCCAACCGCTGTGATGTGTGTGCCGGGTCGGATTTCGGCCGCCATAAGCAACGGCGCGTGTGCGGGGGTGGTTGTGACAATGAGGTTGCAGGTGGCCCCAATTTCGGCCGAATCCAAAGTCCCCACAACCTCAAACCCTTGCTGTTCCATATCCGCCTTAAAACGCGCCACCTGCCGCTCACCACGCCCCCAAACCAGCACCTTGCGACATGCGACAATCGGTTTGAGATATTCAAGTTGGAGCCGCGCCTGAATGCCTGTGCCAACAATGCCAATGCGCTCAACCTGTTTAGGGGCCATATATTTGGCAGCGATCGCCCCCGCCACGGCGGTACGCACATCGGTCAGCCACCCTTCATCCAGCAGCACAGCAACCACGTCGCCCGTTTTTTGACTAAACAGCAGCATCATGCCGTTGTTGGGCGATTTGCCAAGCGCGACATTGCCGCCAAACCCAGAGGCAATTTTGATGACATAGTAAGCGTCATCTTTGAGATAGCCATATTTGATATGGACTTCGCCATCGGGCAACAGCAGTTCGCCAACGGGTGGTACGACTGACTTTTCGGCCGAATAAGCGACAAACCCAGCCTCAATCACTTCCATCAAATCAAGCGACGGAAGGGCGGCATCAATCTCTGCACGTGAAATAATTCTTGTCATAATTTTCTCTGCAAGTGGGATGCGAGCAAAGTCAAACAGAAAAATCAAGCATCCAATTTATAGTTATGTGGGCATGATTCTAACATGGTGCAATGTCTTAGTCGGTATAATTTAAGATTGAGAATCGTGTTTCAAGCAGTAGCGTCTAAGAGGTATTTATACATGCGAATTTTTTTAGGATTTATTTTATTGATGGGCGGACTGTTGCTGGGCTGTGCGCCAGACGAGGTAGAGATTATGGAGCCGCCTGTTTCGGCCGAAACAGACATCGAAACAACGGGAACCATTTACTATGTTGACCAGCTTAGCCAGCCAGAATTTGCCATTGCAGCAATCGACATGGCAACCAACAAACGCAGCATCTTTTTTGACATGCCCGAAGATTCATGGGTTTACGAAATAGACGTCTCGAACGAAAATCAACAGCTCCTTTTGAGCTACACCCCACCCCCCGACGAAGGCACACAGCTTTACGACCGCATCGGCATCTTTAGCCTGCCGCTTGACCAAAGCACCGACCAGCCACAGCCGATTATCATGCCAACGCAGGCCAACGAATTTTTCTACGATCCGATTTGGACACCAGACGGCAACGGGATTGTGTATGCACATTATGTCGTGCTAGAAAATAATACCCAGACATATGAGCTAACAGTTGAACATTACAATGTAGAGACTGGCTCAATAACCACGTTGGCAAACAACGGATTTTGGCCCAACGTGTCGCCTGATGGGTCGCAGGTCACCTACCTCGACATCAACTTTGAGACGCAAAATCGTTCGCTGTGGGTGGTTGACACAAGCAGCGAAAACGCACGCGAGCTGGTTGCCACCGACGCATTTGGTGACCTAGACACGCCTGTTTATTCGCCAGATGGTCAATGGATTTATTTTGTTGCCATTCCAGAAGCGGAAGAAGAAGCCTCTTGGTGGGATCGTCTGACGGGCATTCGCAGCGCGGAGGCGCACGGCAACCACAATACACCTGGCGATTGGTATCGGGTTCCCGTTGCGGGCGGCACGCCTGAGCAAGTCACAGCGGAAAGCGTCATCATGCTGTACGGCGCGTTTGCGCCTGACGAAAACGTCTTTGGCTATGCGACAGTTGAAGGACTTTATTTGCTGGACCAAGCGGCCAACAGTTATCAGCTACACTACGAGTCGCGATCTTTGCGCAACTTTACATGGGGAGAATAGCCCTCCTGTGGGGGAGATTAGCTATTTTTCTTAATAAAATCGTCAATTAAGTGTGCCGCAATGCTGGGGGGATGCGGGCGCGGGGGCATGTTATCGGCCGAAAACCAATCGGCCGTTTCAATATCCACATCTTCAAATACAAACTCACCGCTCGCCCATTCGGCCGTAAACCCAATCATCACCGAATTGGGGAACGCCCACGGCTGACTGCCAAAATAGCGAATATTCTTGACCTCGATCCCAACCTCCTCGCGAATCTCGCGGGCGACCGTTTCCTCAAACGTCTCGCCCGCCTCCACAAAACCAGCCAGCACGGTGTACCACCCTTGCGGATGATTGCGATTATGCCCCAACAGAAGGCGATCCCCTTTTGTCACAGCCACGATCACAGCAGGCGAGATGCGCGGATAACAGCGGTTGCGGCAGTCGGGACAGATTTTGAGATGTTCGCCCTTGCCATAGTCCATCGGTGCAGCACAACGACCACAAAATTGATGGGTGCGATCCCAATCGACAATTTGGAAGGCGCGACCCGCAATAAAAAAGAGGTCTTCTGGCACGTGATCGTAGGTTCTACGCAGCGGTATGAACTTGTAGCCAGCGGGCGCAAATTTGATGCGCGTTTCGGCCGAAAAACAAGCGACCCCGTCCCATGTACCAATACAGTGTGAGCGGATAAGATCTAGTCCCAATTCGGCCGAATCCTCCAACAGCGGCGCAGTCAACACACCATCTGCCTCTCTCAAAAGTACACGATTGCCATAATAGACAAACCAATAAGCAGCAGAATCATTATCGGGCGCAGTCGAACCAGCTAAAAATGTTGCAATCATGCGCCCGATTGTACTCGCAATCATGACCAGAGCATGCTTTCTGACAGCCTGATTTTCTGGGATTCTGGCGATTTAACGAGGCAATTGGGGCGAATTTTGTGATTCGGCCGAAAAACACTTTACCAATCAGATTTCAATGCTATAATTTCCGTCGCAATCCTTTGGGGATGTGGCGGAATTGGTAGACGCGCATGACTTAGGATTATGTGCCTTCGGGCGTGAGAGTTCGAGTCTCTCCATCCCCACCACAAAAAAAGGCCAGCTTCACAATGAAGCTGGCCTTTTTGCATTCTACAGCCCTCAACATAATCTGCTCAATTTTTGCCAACGAGTCTGGTGAGAAAATATCAATCGCCTGCCCCAGCCAGCCCAAACAATACCCATACCCACCATTGAAGATTTAATTGATTTTTTGCAAAGGTTAAATTTTGTGCGTGGTTTATGAAACATGGGCATAAATGATATTTGAAAGAGAATAGCTAGCGAGAGTTGCAATAATGTGACTTGTATATAAGATTCGCTAGCTGTATCTGCTGTGAAATTATTAAAGATAGTGCAGAACAGCGTGTGGGACTTCCTACTTCAGAACAACAAGAGAAGATAACATGACCCCAGAGCAATTTATTGAGCGCTGGAAAGCATCAGGGGCGGCAGAACGCGCTAACTTTCCTCCATTTATCAGTGACTTATGCCAGTTACTTAATGTAGATCCACCAGACCCACAAACACCGTTTGAAAGTGAAAACGCTTATGTGTTTGAAAAGAGTGTCCCCCTACCGACTGGCACAACGGGGCGTATTGACCTTTATAAACGCAGTTGCTTTGTGCTGGAGGCGAAACAAGGGAGTGATAAGATAGAAAAAAGTGCTGATGCGCTTTCGGCCGCTGCGGTAGCACGTGTCAAAAAGCGAAAACGTGGCACAGCGGTGCGCGGTACGGGCAGTTGGGACACGGCGCTTGAAAAGGCGAAACGGCAAGCTCAAAATTATGCTCGCAACTTACCGCCTGCGGAGCTAGCAGACGGTGGGCGTCCTCCCTTTCTAATCATTGTTGATGTGGGTCACACAATCGACCTATACGCTGAATTTACGCGCAGTGGCGGTCATTATGCTCCTTTTCCTGATGCGACTAGCTATCGGCTAACGCTTGAAGATTTGCTTGATCCTGATGTGCGGACGCTGCTGCGCCAAGTGTGGACAGAACCACAGTCACTTGACCCTGCACGTCGCAGCGCACGGGTGACACGGGTGATTGCTGACAGCTTAGCAAAGCTTGCCAAATCGCTTGAAGGGCAGCACGATGCCGAACTGGTCGCCAACTTCCTGATGCGGCTGTTGTTCACGATGTTTGCGGAGGATGTAGGGTTACTGCCCGCCGATAGCTTTGCCCAACTGCTGGCCGACATGCGCAACGCGCCCAGCCAGTTCCAACCTATGATGGAACAATTGTGGGCAACGATGAACACGGGCGGCTTTTCGATGATTTTGCGGACGCAGATTCCGCACTTCAACGGCGGTTTGTTTGAAAATGTGGATGCGCTGCCGCTCAATCGCGATCAGATTGAACTGTTGGCAGAGGCGGCTGCGGCCGATTGGCGTGATGTGGAACCCGCCATTTTTGGTACGCTGCTCGAACGCGCCCTCAACCCGATTGAACGCCACAAGCTAGGAGCGCACTACACGCCGCGTGCGTATGTCGAGCGGCTGGTGGAGCCGACGGTGATGGAGCCGCTACGGGCGCAGTGGGAGGCGGTGCAGACAGCGGCGTTGTTGCTGGCAGACGATGAAAAACAGGACAAGGCGCTCAAGGAAATCGACGCCTATTTGCAGCAGTTGGCAGCGACGCGCATTCTTGACCCCGCTTGCGGCAGCGGCAACTTCCTCTACGTGACGCTGGCGAAGATGAAGGAGTTAGAGGCGGAGGTGCTCGACGTGCGGCGCAAATTAGGTGGCACACAAATGGCGTTTGACATCGAGAGCGTGCGCGTGACGCCGCAGCAATTTTTAGGGATCGAGGTCAACCCACGGGCGGCGGCGATTGCTGAATTGGTGCTGTGGATCGGTTATTTGCAGTGGCATCTGCGGACATATGGCAACACGAATGTGCCAGACCCCGTGCTGAAAGCGCACCACAATATCGAGTGCCGCGACGCGGTGCTGGCGTGGGATGCGGTCGAGCCGCTGCTGGACGATAAAGGGCAACCCGTGACACGCTGGGATGGGCGCACAATGAAAACGCACCCTGTCACAGGGAAGGACGTGCCAGATGAAACAGCTCGCACGCCTGCCTATCGCTACATTAATCCACGCCCTGCTAAGTGGCCTTCGGCCGAATACATCGTCGGCAATCCGCCTTTCATTGGCGATAAGGCGATGCGTGAGGCACTTGGAAATGAGTATGTAAATGCTTTGAGAAAAGCTTTCAGGAAGCAGATTGCTTCTAGTTCAGATTTCGTAATGTATTGGTGGGAACTTGCAGCTACATTGACTCGGAAAAGCAAACAAAAACAACCGTTTAGATTTGGTTTCATCTCTACAAACAGTATCAGACAAGTTCTAAATCGTAGAATCTTGCAAAAGCACCTCAATTCAAAACCCGCTTTATCGATCATTTTTGCGATTCCAGATCATCCGTGGGTTGATGGAGCTAATGGTGCTAATGTCAGGATCTCGATGACTGTTGGGCGTGTTGGTTCAACGTTAATTGGGAAATGGCAAAAGGTTGCTCGTGAGACAAAAACTGAGTCCGAAGAACCCTTTATTGAACTGGCAGAGTCACAAGGGCTAATTTTTGCTAATCTTCAAACTGGCGTTGATGTGACTGTTGCTGCGCGATTGCAGGCAAACAAAAACATTGCAACCACTGGCGTACAATTATCTGGTACAGGTTTTAGATTGACGCGTGAAGATGTTTTGAAGCTTGGATATTCACTTGAAGAATTGCCACAAGTCCTTCGTCGCTATGCAATTGGTCGAGACCTTATGCAAGCTCCGTTGGAACGTTATGTAATAGATTTCTACGGCCACAATTTGGAAAAAGCACTACAGAGTCATCCTAGCCTTTTGCAAATTGTAATTGATAAGGTAAAGCCCCAGAGGGTGAAGAGTGCGAAAAGCGGAAACCCTGATGTTGTGAAGTATGCTGAAGAATGGTGGTTATTTGCGAAAACTCGATCAACATTTCGTCCTGCTCTTGATCCAATTAAACGGTTCATTGGCACTTGTAGAACTGCAAAACATAGAACCTTCACCTTTTTAGATAGAAGCTATTTACCTGACGCAAAAGTTGTCGCTATTGCTTTAGATGACGCCTATTATCTAGGTATTCTTTCTTCAAAAATCCACGTCTTATGGTCATTGCGCACTGGCGCATGGCTAGGCGTTGGAAATGACTCAAATTACAACCATTCCGATTGCTTCAACAAATTTGCATTTCCAAGTCAAGATAACCACAAAGTACAAGTCCGCAAAATGGCCGAACAATTAGACGCGCACCGAAAGCGGCAACAGGTCGAGCATCCCAAGCTAACACTGACGGGCATGTACGATGTATTGGCAAAGCTGCGGGCAGAGGAGCCGCTGACGGCGAAAGAGCAAGTGATTCACGAGCAAGGCTTGGTCAGCATTTTGCGCCAACTGCACGACGACCTCGATGCCGCCGTCTTCGACGCCTACGGCTGGCCGCACGACCTCAGCGACGAACAAATCCTCGAAAAGCTGGTCGCCCTCAACGCGGAACGCGCCGCTGAGGAAGCGAACGGCCTGATCCGCTGGCTGCGCCCCGAATATCAAGCGCCTGATCAGGCTCCTGTGCAGCAAACGCTGGTCGATGTGTCAGCGAAGACGAAAAAGGTGGTTGTTTCGGCCGAACCGCAAGCGTGGCCGTCCACCTTAGCTGCACAAGCACAAGCCGTCCGCAGCATTCTCGCCACGATTGGCGCTCCTGTCTCTATCGGTGATGTCGCCGCTGCTTTCAAGGGTCGCGCCACCGCCAAACGTAAAAGGTCAATTGAGGCGCTGTTGGAGACTTTAAATGTGTTGGGGCAGGCTGCTGTTTCGGCCGAAGGATTGTACTCGGCAGCGTAATCTTTATTAGGAATAAGGTATACAATGAAATTCTGGCGAATTAATTTTGCAACTGATTTTGATCGGGAATTGATGCTTCAAAAGGGTCAGATCGCATGGTCGACTTCTCTCTCTGCGGCTAAGAAAACCTCCTTTGCTAAAAAACTGCAAAGCGGTGATGGCGTCTTTATGGGGCGTTGGCATCTGCAAAAAGGGTCTATCGAAGCCGTCGGTCGCGTTACAGCCATAGTTCCTCACCCAACCAAGACATTTGAAGTGTTAGTTGACTGGGTTGTGTTGGATGAACCAAGATTGGTTAAGCCAACCCCAAAGGGTAAAGCAGATTGGCAGGAAAACCCGATCTTTCAATTCGACTCAGACTCTGTTGCACGTTACGACCTTCTTGATTTACTAGATTTAGTTCCACTTTCAACAGTAGTTGAATACAGTACTTCAAATCTTCATCAAGTAACATTATTTAGTGATGGCGATCAGCCTTTCTTTCAATGGATGGCGGAAAATCCAAGAGGCCACGTCGTAAATATCAGCAGCACGGCTGGAGGTAGCACTTGCGTGTTGCATGAATCAGGCTGTTGGCATTTGGCTGGTCTCAGCAACGACCAGCGACCAGATGGATATACAAAGTACGGCTTCAACAAATTGTGCAGCTACAGCTTGCCAGCACTGTTACTTTGGTTAGATGAGAATCGGCCGAAAGCGGACGGGTTCGCCCATGTTTGCGGAACATGCTTGCGAGGATTTCAACCGCCAAAGCCATCTGATATAGATCCATCGATAGTCAACAATACCCCCTCACATACGGAGTTGTCGCGAACTAGGGGCCTGCAAGCGTTCCCGCATTTGGTTCGCGCTGCAATGCTTCGCGAAACACCAACTTACGGCGAAATCGGTGCTAAGATTGATGTACACCACCGTGTCACCAGCCATTTTCTCGCATACATTCGCGACGCAATTTGTATTCCAAACGGTTATCCTCTGCTTACCGCGATTGTCGTTACGGCCAACGGAATACCTGGTAATAATTTCTTGCCCGAAGGAACCGACCATCTCTCTGAGGAGGATTACAGAACAGAATTTGAAAGACATCGTGATAAGGTGTTTGCCTTCAAAGGCTGGGATGGTGCGCTAGTGAAACTAGGCCTTGAACCTATCGAATTTGATGAGGGTGCATTAAAAAAACTGGCAATAGAGCAAAACAACTACTGGGCACGCGGCGGCGGAAGAGGCGGCGGTGAGGGTGAGGAGCATCAGAATCTCAAGCTTTATGCGGCCGAACACCCAGAACAGTTTGGTCTGTCTGCAAGTATCGAGCCAAAACTAGAGCATATCTACCTTTCGGGGGATCGTTGCGACATATTGTTTAGAGACGCCGATAAGCATACAGTCATAGAGATTAAGACAGGGAATCCAAAAGGCGAGTTGGTGAGGGGCGTCTATCAGCTTGTCAAATATCGTGCGCTCTCTCTGGCAGAAGGTGCGGAATCATGCACAGCTATTTTAGTAGCGCATGTAATTCCATCTGATGTCGAAAGGCTTGCTAAAAAATTAACGATTGAATGTGTTGTTATACCGTACAGTGCAGTTTCTTAACGCAGGTTACATCATGATAGTAAAAATATTTAGAGGATTACTACTGCTGATATTAACCACCTCCTGCACCAATTTTGGCACGGCTGAGCAGCAAGCGACATGGGATACAATCAGCTTATCCGTTGAGTTAAAGGATTTTAGCTCAATGTGTATTAATCTTCGCGGTTGACGCACGCATCCGTGTTTTTGGGAAATCGGCCGAATATAAAGCAATAAACAGTTAAATGAAGTGGAATAACAGTTGGAACAAGGAATTCCATAAAGCATTATTGAGTGCGTTTGATCAGGCGTCGCTTGAGCAGATGTTGGCGTTAGAACTTCAAAAGACCTTGTCTAATTTGGTTAACACCAGCGCCCCAACGAAAAAAATCGCCCTTGATTTAATCGAAGTTGCTGAACGTGAGGGATGGGCCTTTTTACTTCTCAAGTCAGCACGAAATACCAATCCGGGCAATAACTTGCTGGCTAGCTTTGCTGACAAAATAGGAATTGAATCTTTAAAAGTACGGTCAATTCATCATCACCCTCCTAATAACCTAGAAAGAATATACAGTAGGCCAAAGACTGCTCCTGCTAAGCTGCGAGGGGATAAATGGTCACTACTAGCAACCATTGTGTTTTTTAACATGGTTGTATCATTTGTTATTATCTTGGTTGGTAGCACAAATGCATGGAGAGGTTATGAGGTATGGACTCCAGAGATTGCAGCAACTGCACCTATAGGGATGACTGCCACAATAATACCAACCTCAGTAAATACCTTAACTGTTACCTCTTTGCCAGTTCCGACCATCACACCAACCGAATCAGCCACTGTAATCCCAACTGTTGATGTGGAGAAAAAACTTGAACTATCGCATATTAGGCATACCAATGTACAAGAAAATACCCATGGAATCGAGTTCATAGTTTGGAATGGATACGATTTCAGAGTTGCAATAAAAACGATAGCTTTTATCATTGAGTGGGACTGGAGATCAAGACTTACGCCTTGCATACTCTTTGACGGTAGGGAGTTCACATCGCAGAATTATTCTGTTCAATTTAATTCACAACCACTAAAGGCTAGTGTGGTACCAAAGGCTAATGTGGTAGTGACCTCAGAAGTTAGTGAAAATATTTCCACAACCTTTAGTAGTACATATTCCCGGAATGGATGTGATCTAATATCGGAAACTTTTGAATTTGAAATTGCTTTTTCGGACTTGATTCCGAAAACTGACTCTGAGGAGATATTAGTTCATATCCCCTATGATTTCATGCGCAGTGGGAAGTCGATTTTCGGGAAAAAGATGCCTTTAGAGTGTATTGGTGAACCCAATCAACAAGATTGTATGGGTTACGAATACGGCAAACTGTCAATTGTGATTACGACTTCTAAAGAAATCTTAGAAACTCAAGCTACTTACCCACCTATCAGATAATACTTCTTGCTCACACAAATATTCAATTATTAAAGTAACCTCGCCCCAATAAGTGCGCCACATAAAGTTCTTGAAAGTAAAGTTGCAAGTGGCGCTTTGCACGTTTTCCTCAAAACCTCAGAGGTTTATCGTCGTCTATTGCGGTGCGTGAGTGAAAACCTCTGAGGTTTCCGTCAATGACTCATTGTGAGCCACGCACGATGCAAATTGACGTACCCCCTACGCGACCCCTTCAACTACCCTTTTCTCTCTTGACGGGCCAATTTCTGATTGCTATCCTCCCCACTTGCAATGAGAAATCAGCATGAGCAGTACCCAACAACCCGTCTACACTTTGATCCCATTGGATGTGTTGGCATCCTTTTGCTATCTTTTGTGTTGATTGCGGGCGTTCGTGGTGTGACAGAAGCGATTGCCGCACGGGCATTGTGGACGCCGACACCCTTCATCATTGCGTTTGCAACTTATGACCTGCCAACCGTAACGGCAACCTCATTGCCAACGGCGACACCAGAAGCAACCGCCCTTCCTCCCACTCAATCCCCTCCCACTCACCCCCCCACTGCGACAGCCACCAGCACTGCGCTTCCCACCGTAGACACACCCACCGTTGAAGCCAGCGCCACCCCGACACAGCCGCCCCCTACAGTAACGCCCGCATCGGCCGAGAACACTGCAACCCCTTTCGTCGCCTACGCAATGTCCCCGACACCAACGCTAGACGAATGGAACCCAGACACATTGACCATTGTGCCCACGCCGCTGCCCACCCCAACAGGGCCAGATTCAGGCGCGGGCGTCCCCATCCTGATGTATCACTACACCAGCGAACCGCCCGCCAACGCAGACAAATATCGAACCGATCTGTCTGTCTCCCCAACCAATCTGCGCCGTCAGCTAGAATATTTACAGGCTCATGGGTACACCACGATTGATTTTTACGAACTGGCTCGCGGGTTAGCCAATCAGCAAACATTGCCTGAAAAACCTGTTATCTTAACGTTTGACGATGGCTACCGTGACAATTACGAAAATGCGTTTCCCTTGTTAAAAGCCTATGGCATGAGGGGCGTCTTTTTTATCATCACTGGGCCAATCAACTTTAATGATCCCAACTACATGACTTGGCCGATGGTGCGTGAGATGGCTGAGGCGGGCATGAGCATGGAGATTCACACGGTGTCTCATCCTAATTTGGCGACGCTCAATGATGACAAATCGGCCGAACAAATCCAGAACGCCCAAGCGCAAATCGCGGCAGAAACGGGCCATTTCCCGCGCTTTCTCGCCTATCCTGGCGGCGATTATGACGGCGAAACAATTCAAATTTTGCGTGCGCTCGACCTCTGGGGTGCGGTCACAACAAAGTATGGCACGTATCATCAGCGGGCAAACCGCTTTGAATGGCGGCGCGTTCGCATGCGCTACACGACGAGTATTAACGAATTTGCCGCCCTGTTAAAAGTTTACATACCGGAGAACTAATGGATAAAACAGTTATTCGCGATTTATTGTGTCAAGGTATCTTGGGAATTTACCCACATGAGCGTCTTGAAAAGCAGCCTATTTTGGTCAATGTGGTGATGTTTGCTGACGTTAGCAAAGCGGCGCAAACGAAACAGATTGAGGATGCGATCAATTATGCGGCTTCGGCCGAATTGGTGCGCGAACGGGTCGAAAATGGTGACGACCTGCTCGTTGAAACGCTTGTCGTCGATCTGGCACGTTTGCTGCTCGAAGCGATGCCGATCGAGCGGGTGCGGGTGCGGGTGGAGAAGCTGGCGGCGGTTAAAGGGGCGGCGGGGGTTGGCGTTGAAATTGAACGCAGTTCGGCCGATTTCTAACAACTTATCTAATTCTGATTGCTACAAATCACGAGTAGAGATAAAATGCGGCGTTGCGATAATCAGTTATCGCAATGACGTAGGATAATTGTGACAGTGCATGTGTACAAGTTTTCACCCCTTCCTTCAGTCCCATTTTCCATCACAACGATAGAAATTTAGCAATTTGGTTTGGCAATCATTGTTAAACAGTGCCAACTAACCAAATATTTACACATCTTAAACGTTCCATCCGCCAAAACCAACAGAAATTTTACGGATGTGAGATAAGGTACGAACCGTGGCTTTAAAGATAAACACCCAAGAAGACGACAAGCGACAGCTAAACGTCACCATCGAAGTTGAGAGCAAACGCATCAACAAAGCGATGCAAAAAGCAGCACGCACCTATGCGCGTGACTTGAACATCCCAGGCTTTCGCCGTGGGAAAGCGCCTTACGGCATTATCAAAGGATATGTCGGCGAGGAAAATTTGCGTCAAGAGGCCCTAAACGACATTCTGCCAAAAGTGTTTGAAGAAACACTGGCACAGATTGATGCTGAGCCATTTGCTCAGCCAACGCTTGACGATGTCGAATTTGACCCACTTGTATTAAAAATGACCGTCCCACTCGAACCAACGGTTGTATTGGGTGATTATCGCACGATGCGTAAAGAGGTTGCTTCTGTCGAGATCAGCGAAGAAGCTATCGATGAAGCGCTTGTCAGTTTGCAAGAGCAACAGGCAACCAACGAACCAGTTGAACGTGCGTCAGAAGCAAGCGACGAAATCGTGATTTCGGGAACGGCTCACATCGACGGTGACGAAGAAGATGTCGTCTTTAGTGAAGAACATTTCCATGTTCAACTCAATGAGAAAGACAACCCTTATAATGGAACCAGCTTTGTCAGCGAGTTGATTGGCTTATCGGCCGAAGAGGGAAAATCGTTTAGCATCACCCTCCCCGAGGAACATGAAGATGATCCCACACTTGCTGGCAAAACAGTAAACTTTGCCATTACAGCGAGCGAAGTTCTGGCACGCACCACGCCTGAACTAGACGACGCATTCGCTCAAGAGCAGCCTGGCGAGCACGAAACGCTTGAGTCACTGCGTGCAGCAACTGCCGATCGCTTACAAAAGCAGGCTGAGTCACAGGCACAAAACGATCTCCTCGAAGAAGCAATCACAGAGATGCTTGAAAACATTGAGGACCTTGTTTACCCGCCAGGGGCAGTTGAAAGCGAAATCGACGGCATGATTAACCAGTTGAAAGGCCAAATCGATCAGATGGGCTGGAACTGGGATGCTTATATTCAATCGCGTCAGCTTTCAGAGCAAGAATTGCGTGATGAATATGAAGATGACGCAGTCAACCGTGTTGAACGCGGCCTTATCATGCGTGCCTTTGTCGAAGCTGAGAAACTAACGGTCACAGATGCGCAAGTTGAAACTGCTATCGATGAGCGTATGGCTGATTATGATGAAGAAATGATTGGCTACATGCGTCCTTTCTTCGAGCGTGACGGTGGCATGATGGTGCGTAACGACATCATGACTGAAAATATTCACGGTCGTCTCTTGGCTATCTACGCGGGCGAAGCCCCTGATTTAGCCGAAGAAGAAGCTGAAACAGACGCGCCTGAAACAAATGAATCTACAGAGGAAGCGGCATCGGCCGACGACTCTGAACCAAACAACGAAGAACAAAACTAATTGGAGCCACAACGACTTGGCAGTACTGTCCAGCGGTGGCTCATACTAGGAGACTAGATGAACATTCCGACTTCTCTCATTCCCATGGTGATCGATAACACTGGCCGTGGCGAACGTGCAATGGACATTTATTCGCTCTTGCTCAAAGAGCGCATCGTTATGCTTGGAACAGGCATCAACGATCAGGTTGCCAACGTTATCGTGGCACAATTACTTTTCCTCGATAGCCAAGACTCAGAAAAGCCAATCCGCCTGTACATCAACTCTCCAGGCGGTCAGGTTTACTCTGGTCTCGCGATTTATGATGCGATCCAGCAAATCAACGCACCTGTTTCAACGGTTGCAATGGGATTTGCGGCTAGCTTCGGTACGGTTCTGCTAACGGCAGGTGCAAAAGGCATGCGTTACGCGCTGCCAAACGCAACCATCCATATGCATCAACCGCTCGGTGGCGCACAGGGTCAAGCGTCTGATATTGCGATTCAGGCGAAGGAAATTCTGCGCTTGCGCACCAACCTAAACAACATTTTGGCCCATCATACAGGTCAAGAGTTGGAAAACATTGTTCGTGATACCGATCGCGACATCTACATGAATGCAGCCGAAGCACAGGAATATGGCCTGATTGATGAGGTTCTAGACAACCCCATCGGAATTCCAATCATCTAGTGTTTCGACTAACTTAATTTTTGTCCCAAAAATTTCCAAAAAGGCGATCTGCAATTAAGCAGGTCGTCTTTTTGTTTTTAATATTTTCACAATCGGTCTATTTGTGGCTGACCCCCCAGTACTATCTACGCTATTTTCATCCCATTTGCAGGTTCGCATATTGTCGAACCTTTCTAGGTGTGTAAACTTCAAACACAATCAAGGAAGTAAGTTAATCAAATCGGCATGAGAGCATTATAACCAATTTACAACCTTTTGTTGTCACATTATGTCGGAGTACCTATACTTTAAGCAGCAGGTGGACACTTTTGCATCTTGCTGGGAATCGTTGCACGTCAGAATCGCATGATAAAATCTTTCTCACCGCGCCCTAGCCGCATCCGACACTTTTATTACTTCCTTGTCGCTCTATTAAGTACCTTATTTATTCTGGTCTATGTAGCTACAGTCGCGTTTGGCGCGAATGGCATAGAAATAGTACCAGTTACGAGCGAAGATGGAACAGAAACGATCAATCCAGGCAACACAACCCTTTATAATTATGAGGTTAGAAATTCAACAACCGCAGCGCTGACTGTTGATTTGTCTGTTACCGACTCTGACCCTACTAACTTTACCTCGACGGTCATCCAAGGTAACTCCATTCTGCTCAACCCCAATTCTTCGCAAAATATCCAGGTTAGCGTCAACGCAGTAGCTGGTGCGCTCCACGGAGCATCTAATACAACCCTGCTCACAGCAACTAGTTCAACGAATGCAGCAGCAACCGACTCGGAAAACCTAATCACGAAGGTTGTCGTTGCAGGAACGATCAACGCGGCTATTACAGGTGGTTCCAACCAACAAGGTGCGCCAGGGGACCAAGTCACATTTACCTACTCGCTCCAAAATACAGGAAGCGTTTCGGATACATTCAACATCACAGCGACTAGTACAGAAGGCTATACAAGAATTATCAGTGATGGAACCAATCAAGTAACAAACGGGACATTAGCCGTTCAGCTTGCTGCAGGTGAGTCAAAAAGTATTAGTGTCGCCGTGAGTATCAATGCAAGTGCGGTCAACGGTGAAACAGACACAATTGCTATCACGGCTCAGTCACAAACTGATAGCTCAGTAATCAAAACGGCCTCTAACACCTTGACCGTTGTAGCCATTACCCCGACAGCAACCGCGAGTACGCTCATCTACGCAGATGGAAACGAACCAAATAATACGTTGACAAACGGGACGGCCGTTACGGTTAATGGGGATAAAGTTTGTTCAAATACACTCTGGCCTGTTGGGGACATTGATTATTTTGTATTTAACGCACGTGCAGAGCGACTGTACACCATCAAAACAGTAGATTTATCCACTGGCTTGAATACGTTTTTAACCTCGTACGGGGGCGATGGGCTTGTTCTTGCAACCAACGACAATGTCTCGGTTACCGACCTTAGCTCGCAGGTGCAATACACGTCAGCAGACACAACCCCTCACTATTTTGCCGTGACCAACGTGGGAACGGCCGATCCAACGAATCTGACTTATTGTGTTCAGATCACAGATGCAGAGCCGCCAACGGCAACCCCAACCAGTACGCCCACAACTACCTCGACTCCTGAGCCGACCGCGACGGGAACATTGACCCCGACGATCGTTCCATCCCCAACAACGGGGGGAGACGATTGCGAGTCAAACCAGAATCGGGAAAATGCGTGTATTATCGCACCAGGGCAAACGGTCAACGCAAACTTTGAACACCCTCATGGTGGACTTGTCGACGAAGATTATTATCAAATTTGGACAAAGCAAAACGTTTTATACACTTGCACCACCTCTAACTTGTCAGCCTTAGCCGATACGCGTATGGAAGTTCGGGATGATGCATGGGTTTGGTTAGGGGACAATGATGATAAGAACAGTGGCGATCCCACAAGCGGGAGTGAAGTTGCCTTTGTTTCTAAACGTTCTGGCTACATTTGGGTTATCGTGCGTCCATTCACCGCACCAATTGAAGATCGAGCCGCTCAATACTCCTATGACTTCCAGTGTATTGGAACCGCACCGACGCCAACACCAACAAAAACGGAAACGCCGCTTCCAACCAATACACCCACCGCAACCCATACGCATACGCCAACCCCTGTAACGCCAACGACTGCACCAACAGCAACACCACGGCCTCTGCCTACCAATACCAAAGCTAGTAGCAGTGCCGCACCTGTTATACGGCGCACGTCAACGCCCGTGCCGACACCCTCTGAAGTGCCGACGATCGACTTCCCAGACACGCCAACGCCTCTTCCCACATCAACAGCGTTGCCGAATCCTAATATTCAACCGATTGCAACACCTGTTCCACAAGCGACCGAACAGTCTCAGGTTCAGCTTGATGTTCTACTCTATTACGATCAGAACAATAATTACACACCAGAGCTAAATGAAGGAATCATGGATGTCGCGGTGTCGCTCTATGATAATTCAACGGGACAGTTGCTGGCCTTCGGTTATACTAACGAAGGTGGGCTTGTATCATTCGGGCCATTTGAGGTGAGTGATGCCGTGCGAATCACCGTTTCCTACTTCAATTTTAGTCAAATTGTTCCAGCCTCAGCTAGCAATGTAAATATGCGCATTGCGCCTTCACAACTTCCAAACGCAATTCCTTAGAAATTAAACGATAGGCAAACATCGCACCTAAGCGCAACGCAAATATCATGTCTGAAGAAAAAAGCAAAGAAGAGATTAGTAGCAGTAGAAATCGGTTGGGGGGGCGTGCGCCGCTTTATATCGCTGTTGGAGCGGCTATATTAGGCTTGCTGCTTGTATGTGTATTTGCCTACATTCTCTTTTGCCCTGAAAACAGTTGTGTTCCAGAAACTGGCAGTCCGATTCCTACCCCAATTACACCGCAGGTTCAGTTTGCCGAAGTAGACCCCCCCTCTATCGTTGTTGACATTGCAGGGACAGACCTAGTCACATCTACAATCGATGTTCCTACCGTCTTGTCTTTAGGCGGACAAGATTTCTCTGTACAGTCAAGCGCACTGGCTGGCGGTGTATGGCAGCCAGTCGTAAGCAGCTCAACAACATCAACATGGCTTAACAATACCGTGATTAACTATGTGTTCGCGATTCAGGACACAAGCGCGAATCGGGCCATGATAACGAGTTTAGAACGCGGTGATGAAATCGTTGTCAAAACAAAAGCGGGTGAGCAACGCATTTTCAGCTTCAATAGCCGCAACCTTGTCCCTGCGTCACAGGGGGATGTGTTCGCACAAAACTCGCCAAGTATTACGCTTGTTCTGGTTGGCGATGCAACCAATAATGATCGTGTTGTTGTCCGAGGCAATTATCAAGTTGAACAGGCTGTCCAAAATATTGGGCCGAATGGTGGTGATATAGAGAGTGATATTGCCAAGCTGGGCGATGTTGTGCAATTGGGTGATATCCAGATTGCGGCGGCGTTGTTTGATAATCGGCCGATAGAAGGCAGTCCTTTCGCCTATTATCTGGTTGACTATCAAATCCAAAATGTAGGCAACGCACCACTCGACACGGCCCAAGTTAAGATGACATTAGTTGACAGTCTGGGGGTAACATACCCCATGAATCTTGAAGCCAATAAAGTTGGCAACCACCCCCCACTTTCACCTCAGCTAGCTGGCGGAGACAGCGCACAAGCAACCGCAGGGTATCAAATTCCAGCAGCAATTGACTCTAACTCGTTGGGATGGGTTGTTGAACGCATTGACACAGGCGAGATGGTTGAGATCCGTGTAGTCGCACCTGAGGGTGAAGAAGGCACTACCTTCACACTACAAATCACGGCCAACTCCCCCCAGCTTTCGCCTGACGCAGCACAACTGTTTTTGACGGGTTCGGTTACCAATATAGGCAATGAAACCGCAATCATTAACGCAAGTGATGTTAGCTTCAACAGCGAGGGCGCAGATTTCCTAATCCTCTCAACTAAGCCTGCTTTCCCTTGGGTTATTCAGCCAGGTCAGGCGATGGAATATGAATTGGCGGTACAACGTCCAATTAATTCAGATGCCTCAATCTTCACAATTCTTGACCAGTCATTCCAAGTGACGAACTATCAATAAGCGTGTCTAACTTAGCATAGATAACTCGTTTTTCATTGAATGCATGCGGTTTGACCGCATGCACGGCCTGTCAGGTAATTTCCAAATTTAAGTCATATGCTGCTTAGAGTAAAAGGTGCTGACCAATTATTCTGAGATGTTCTCTGCTAATTGCGCCCACCCACTCTCACCTGCTACATTACCCGAATAAAATTTCGCCATTTGATGATAGCAAACAAACAGGCCATATTCATTTTTGCTGCTTAGTTACGTTTTATCTATATCATTTGTATAAACGCTGAGATAGAATGTGTGGAGCTTTGTATTAGCACGAAGGATAAATATGAGTCAACCAAAAGATAAAAGTAAGGCACGTCCTCAACAACGCCGCGTGACGCTCGAAGTCCCTAAAGATATGAATGGCGTTTACTCAAACGCTACACTCATCAACGCCAACAGCCCCTCTGAAGTTTTCATTGATTTTGTTCAAATGGTTCCTGGTTTGCCAAAGGCACAGGTTGTATCTCGTGTTGTAATGTCACCTATGCACGCGAAAATGCTGCATCGTGCTTTGGGCCAAAATATTAGCCAGTTCGAGCAAAAGAACGGAGAAATTTCCGTTCCCAAACAAAAAAGTATTGCAGACGAGTTTTTCCGGTTCCCATCAAAACCGGGAGACGACAAAGAAGAAAAAGGCGAATAGGCAACCTTTCTATGGCAATTGAACAGTTAGAGTCAATCACAGACAGTATCCGCGATCAGTTTGAAGCTGTACAGGCGGCACGCGATTTAGCATTAAAACGATCCCGAGAATTGATCCGCATTTGTGCGAAAGCAATCCGCGCGATGCATCGTAGCGAGTGGGATTCGGCCGAAGCACAGCTTCAAACCGCCCATGATGCCGCTAAGGTTCTCATTGACGGCGTTAAAGATTACCCCGCCCTCTATTTTGCAGGCTACACTCAAGATTCGCTCAAGGAGCTGGTTGAAGCATCCCTTGTTTCGGCTCTGATGCAGGATCGGCCGTTCCCAACACCTCAGGAGCTAAACGTTGAAGGGAATACCTACCTCAACGGCATGGCAGAAGCGGCCACCGAATTACGTCGCCGCATTCTTGACATGACGCGCCACGGATACAGCACAGACGCTGAGGTGTTGCTGGAAAAGATGGATGAGATTTATAGTTATCTCGTCACCTTCGACTTTACAGATAGCATTACAGGCGGGCTACGCCGTCGTACAGACACCGTGCGTGGGGTTTTAGAACGCACACGCGGCGACCTGACGACAACATATCGTCAGACCCAACTTGAGACAGCGTTAAAAGCGCTTGAGACTAAATTGGGATCCGACTCATAGCATTCAGCTAGCAAAAGCGAAATACACTCAGATAAAAGGAGTTACACATGGCAACAATTACAGCAAGCGGCAGCACATTTGAAACCAAAACGTTTGAGGTCGCAGACGGAACACGTCTAACAAATGCGATCAAGGCGCAAGGAATCGACATTTTGCATCGCTGCGGCGGTTACGGGAAATGCACGACCTGTCGCGTTTCTTTTTCCGCAGGCGAACCAGCAGATATGACAGAGGCCGAAGCTACAAAGCTCGCTGGGAAATCTGACTTCCGTCTTTCCTGCCAACTCACCTGCTCAGGCGACATGGCGGTTGAAGTCCTGCGCACAATGACAAGCACAGGGCTTGACGATGCAGGCCCAGACCTTTCGGCCGATGTGCCAGCATAAGTGCTTGAGAGTAGAGGTTCAAACGGCTAATTTCTCAACCGTTTTTGCAGTCAAATTGTTTTTGTGATCTACTTAAAACAAGCGGCATCAACAAATACATTAGCAAAATAAAACGTGAGGTAAGCTTACCTCGCGTTTTTTGTTATGAGTTACCCAAACTTTAACCGCAGCCAATGGCGCTTACTCATCCATGAATCGGCCGATGGCGCATCAAACATGGCGATCGATCAGGCAATCGGGGACGCCGTGCGTACGGGGCGTTCATTGCCGACGCTGCGATTTTATCGCTGGCAGCCTGCCTGTATTTCGTTGGGGCAATCTCAATCGGCCGATTTACTAGACCAAAGTCGCTGTGCAACCTTTGGCTGGCAAATTGTGCGCCGCGCAACGGGCGGACGCACCGTACTGCACGCCGACGAACTCACCTACAGCATCGCGATCCCACAAACTGACCCACGCGCCAAAGGTGGCGTTTTGCAAAGCTATCAACGCCTTTCACTGGGGCTGCAAGCTGGCTTAACACTTGCAGGGTTAGCGCCACAACGAGCGCAAAAAGACAGCGCTGTTTCTGTGCCAAATGATGCGGCTTGTTTTAATACGGCCTCTGTCTATGAGCTTTTGGTTGCAGGTCGCAAGCTGATCGGCAGCGCACAAATGCGGTCACGCGGGTTGGTTCTACAGCACGGGTCACTCCCTTTGCGGGGTGACATCACTCGTTTGATTGACGGACTGAACCTTGATGCAGGTCAGCGTTTGGCGGCAAAACAACGCTTGCTGGCACAGGCGATCACATTATCAGAAGCGATGGGGTGCGAGATTAATTCGGCCGATTTAGTCACCCATCTCACCAACGGCTTTGCCTCAGCCCTCAACATCGACTTTGTCAGCAGCCAGCTCAGCGACGACGAACAAGCCCACGCCGCACAAATTCGCGCACAAAAATTTGCAAACCTTGCTTGGACCTATCGAAAATGACGCACTATTTCGCCCATATTTCAGACACGCACATCGGACCCACACCTGATATGGAACGGCACGGTCACGTCTCTTATACCTGCACCAAACGCCTCATCGAAATCCTCAACAGCTTGCCCACCAAACCTGATTTTGTCATTCACACGGGGGATGTGGTTAACAATCCAGATCCTGGCGCATATCCTTTAGCTGCAAAGTTGTTTGCTGAGTTGCAGTTGCCTATCTATTTTGTGCCAGGCAATCATGATGATTCGGCCGATATGCTGCAACACCTCCCTTTTGCCCAACCGCTCACCCTGCACCCGCAAACAGGCAAACTTGATTACACGTTTGAACATCAAGGTGAATTATTTCTAGCTCTTGATGCATATCTACCGCCAGAACACTCGCCGCATGGTGGTTTCAACGATGCACAACTAGCCCTTGTCTCTGATTTATGTCAGCCTGATGGCCCCCCACTAACTATCTTCACCCATTTTCCAGCCCTCACAATGAATTCACCGTGGATGGACACCAATATGCTGCTGCTAAATGGGGAAGCGTTTCACCAACGATTGTTGCCTGCACAGGAGCGCATCCGTGGCGTTTTTCATGGTCATGTCCACCAGCCCATGCAAACATTTCGTGATGGCATCCGCTACATCTGTGCGCCCAGTGCTTTTTCACAGTTCAACGCATGGCCCACTGACATCGACGTGCGATTTGATCCCAACGCACTGCCTGGGTTCAACTTTGTCCACCTGCTCCCAGAGCAGACAATTGTTCATACGCACACTTTTTTGCGGCCAGAGACACCCACCTTCTAGCTCGCGGGCAACTTATCAGAAACAGATCCGTATAGTGCATCAAGCAAACATAATCAAATTGGAGCATTATGGCCGGTGAACAAACCTTAGAACAGCTTTTGGCAGACCCACAAGCAGCAACCGCATGGCAATTGCGCGGTGATTTACTTGAATTGGGTCATGCACCCGACACCTCCGTTTTACAAATTTTGGGCGATTATCATCAGTTTCTACTCAGGCTGACGCAGGTGACCTCCGCAGTTGAGTACACACAGCTTGCCTATTGGCTGAGTGCGGGCGCGGCTCTCGTGTCTTTTGTGAGCGACTCGCTTGAGATGTTCAACCCGTTTGCCATTTTGAGCAATTTGCTGCCAAAGGGGCTAGATGAGGGGCTAGATATTTTGGCGGCGGGTAATTATGTGAATTCGGCTGAAACAGCATTTCCCCCCATCACTCAACAAGCGGCGTGGAAGCTCTATAACCATATTTGGCAGCTTGCACAAACTACACAACCCACCCTTACCCTGACAGAACGCCGCCAACTGCTTGATCAGCTATTCGAGCCGCTGCATACGGAGACACGACCTGTTGCGCGGACGATCATTATCGGCCGATTATTTCAATATGCGCTGCTCATTGCGCTAGGCCGACCCACCTAATCTATCAATGCCAGAAGGCGTCTCGCGCCAATGCTGACGTACCCCACGTTCTATGTTAAACTTGCACATATGGATACGGCTACAGAGCTTGCGATTGAATTAGGTGATTTTAGTGCTGGAACACTCAGTGATTTGATATGGTTTATCACAGGGCTGCTCATTCTTGCAGGATTGACCTACCTCGTCATTCGTCACAATCAACATTCAGCTCCCGATCCATTTGAATAGTGTTTCGTCGCCGTTTTGCGCACGCGCACGCCCCAATTTAGCATTCACACAGTTAGGAGTATATTGATGATAGACGTTAACGAGCTGCGTCGCGGCACGACATTTACACACGATAATAACTTACTACGCGTTCTCGATTACGATCACCGCAAAATGGGACGCGGTAAAGCCACCATCCGCGTCAAGGTCATGAACCTGCGCACCGAATCACGCTTTGAAATCACCTTCAACTCAGGCGAGCGTGTTGATAACATCCGTCTCGAAAAACGCAGCTATGAGTATAGCTATGACGACGGCACGTTTTTCGTTTTTATGGCGCTCGATGATTATTCTCAAAAACAAGTCGCTTATTCTATTTTTGGCGCTGACAAAGGGTTTTTGAAAGACAACGTCGAACTTGAGTTGCTTGATTATGAAGGGGAAGTTCTCGACTATAAATTACCAGCATCCGTCGATTTGCTGGTTGTTGAAGCCGAAAATGCGGTTGCGGGCGACACAGCCACAGGCGCAACCAAGCAGGTTATTCTCGAAACAGGCTTAAAAGTCAAAACCCCGCTGTTTGTTAACCAAGGCGACACCATCAAGGTCAACACCTCC
>JBMZDF010000011.1:3736-30805 GCA_049614105.1 Promineifilaceae bacterium (SeqCode) | reverse complement strand
AAACCAGAACTTACAAAGCACGAAGAACTTTCACAAGTTACCTTCAGCAGCCACTAAACTACTAAAGTAACCAAGTGGTGTTAATTTCACCCATCTTGTAAAAGCTGGCGTATGCGAAAACAACGGCTTGGATACTTACGTCATACCACTGACATTCGCTCGTTAAACGAATTTAGCGCAAGCCAACGGCACATGCTCATAGGAGATCATATGTACACTAAACCAGAACTCACAAAGCACGAAGAGTTGTCTCAAGTAACTTTCAGCAGCCACTAAACTGCTAAAGTAGCTTTATCAACCGACTCGACATATGACCATTGAGGCACTAGTCAACAATTGCGCCACAATGAGCTTGTTATCCAATAGTTGGTTGCTGAGATGTAAGCAAAAATCGTTGGGTTGCTCAAGCTTAGTTTAGGCTAAGTTGAGTGTTTGGCATGTCTTCCATCAGCCAAAATTGAATGCAAGCCTCTGCTATAGCAACAAAGGTGGCGGGATTTTCGGCCGAACTTGACGACTCCCTCGCCCTCATCAAAGATACAATGCTGCGCCTCAGCCTTATTGCTAAAGCGATGCGCCCTGTCGCATTGGATAGTATAGACATACACTGTTACGGTTCTTGGACTTTAGCCCGTGAAAGCTCCGTTTTTTTAAGGTGGGGATGAAGCTCACTAGCTAGATTGGCAGGGGGTGGGCAATCTAACGGTTCAGAAAAGTGAATTAACTAGGATGTTACGTGAACCCAATATGAATTCAGTGTGAAATCATATTGAGTTCACTTTTTCTGTCAATCAGGCATTTCTAAACGAACTGTGACAACCTCCCGCATTTCGGGCTGCTCTCCACGATTCAACTGTTCCAGGCCAGATGCTAGTAAGTAGCGGAGCAGTTCCATCTTTCCCACTCCTAACTCTCGTGACTTTTGATTAATAGCTTCATCCATCTCAGTGCTTTACAGAACGATTCACACCATCCTCACGGCAAAGGCTTGAATAAGTCAGCGAAATGGACAAACTTTTTCTATGCAATTATCTATATGCAACAAGTTTGTTTTTGCTGGTGTTTTGCTATTCTTATAAGAATTCGGCCGAAGTATTCATCAAAATCGGCATGAAATATTAATCTATTAAGGCGAACGACTTATTATAAAAAGGGTCGCATTCGCGTGATTTTCTCCTTTCGCAGGGCAAAATCGGTTTAATAAGTTATTAAGTCGAACGGTTTAATGATTTATTAACACGTTCACCTTATTACAATAATAAAACGCCTCAACATTAAAATCCGTTGACAACATCAGTGTCTTCATGCACTATTGTGGCAGCCGTCGTTAGCTGATGGACTCAAAGGATAATCTGACTGCTAAGAATCCTACGAGTCGATAACAGGACAACATGATCATTTCTATTGCTACCCAAAAAGGTGGAACTGGTAAATCAACCACCTCTCTTTCTCTATCCGCAGGTTTAGCTCGAATTTATAACAAGCGTGTATTGCTTGTGGACATGGATCCACAAGCGAATTCTAGTGCTGTACTCATTGAAGACTATCCTTCGTTTGCTAAGGATAATGAGCGTGGCACAGTCTGGCGCACCATTTTAGAAAAAGAACCCCTGCCAATTTATGAGACGCGGGTTCCAAACCTCTCACTTGTCCCCTCACATTTATTGTTATCCAATGCAGACATCAGGCTCACAACAGCGCTTGATCATCGAGAGGCACGTCTCAAAAATCAACTCAAAAAAGTTGCCGACCAATATGATTTTATATTCCTCGATTGTCCGCCTGCGCTCAACTGGTTGACAATTAACGCCTTCTCAGCAGCAGAATATGTGCTGGTAGTTTTTTCCCCTGGCTTTTTTGAGCTTAGCTCCATCAATCAAATTCTGGGCATTCTTGAAGAAGTTCGTGAAAACTTTAACCCACAAATTGAGCTGCTTGGTTTCTTACTCAACATGAGCGATAGCACCAATGCATGCAAGGTATCGCTTGAAATGATGCGCTCAGCCTATGGCGATTTAGTCTTCCGCACAGCTATTCCACGTAATACTGCGTTGCGTGAAGCACACTTCAACCACACTGACATTTTTGACTATCGTCCCAACGCAACATCTTCAAAAGCATACAAACGATTTATTGAGGAGGTATTCCTCAATGGCAAGTAAGAAAAAATTCAGCTTGGATTCTGTCGTGAACCCGCTCAAAAAATCGGTGTATTTTACCCAACCAGAGAGTCCACGTGAAATGACGCAGGAGACTCAAGAGGTATCGTCGACAGTGGTTCCCGCACCACCACAACTTGTTGACACGCCACCTGCTGCTAGTCCTGTCTCAGAGGCATCCCCATTGTCTGAGCCAGTCGTTGAAACGAAAAAAAGGACGCGTGGGCGTCCCAAATTTGCGCGTGCAACATCCCGGCACAGCTTTGAATTTTATACAGATCAAGTGAATCGTTTGCGACGGGTGAAGGCGTTGCGTGAGTTAAATGAAAATCGCAGCATCTCTTTATCCGAGATTGTGCGTGACGCAATTAGCTCATACATTGAGGCATTTGAAGAAAATAGCAAAGCGGAAGAAATAATAAGTCGGACGGGTTAATAAGTAGGCCATTAAAAGTCTTTAACTGCAAAAATGGTTGAACAATTAGCCACCTGCCAGACTAATGAGCCATTTTTGCAAAGCGTCACTTGCAATTTTACTTTCAAGAGTTTTTTGTGACGTACTTAGTTCAGCTATTCTGTGGGCTTCGGCATTTGAACGTGAACCATCGATTTTGTAGCCTCGATCGCATATTTTGCGGCCACATAAGCACTTTGTAAGCCTACTGCTTGCAGAAACGGTCAGTGCCGCAGGTTGCGATGGAAATACGCAAAATCCGTTAAAGATACATGGTAGCTAGAATTCGTGATAGCCTTATGATATTTTCAGAACAAGATAGTAATGTGGAACTTGCAACTCTATGTGATCAACGAAAGAAGCAACCCGAATATAATGAAGCTTGCATGGAACTGTTTAGACGTGCAATTATAGAACAGGATAATGAGGCATGGGTTCTAATCTATGCTAATTTTGAAAAGCTTATAGGGCACTGGATCTCAAGGAAAACGATTCCTGAAGACTCTGAAATAAATGACTTAGTTCATGATGCTTGGGAACGTTTTGTTCGTTACTATTCGGCCGAACATTATAGAAAAGCTGAAGCTTTTCCATACATAGTCGCCTATTTACGTAGGTGTGCTGATACTGCTGTCCAAGAGGCAATTCGAAAAAGCCAAAAAGAAGCTCGCGTAAAGGAGAATGATTCTGAAATCCTAGAATATAGACTGTCGAATGATGACCAATCAGCGGGGGAAAAGCTAGATAATGAATCGGCATGGGATACCATCATGGCGTATTGCAAAGACGAAAAAGAAAGAATTGTTCTCTATCAGACGATTGTTCATGATATGAAGCGACGAGAGATTTTAAAAGCGTATCCCCACCTATTTAAGAATGAAAATGATCTAAAGCAGGTGAAACAAACACTTATGAAACGACTTAAACGCAAATTGAAATAGTAAGTGTCCGCAAAACGGTTTATAGGACGTTATATACAATACAAACTGTTCCAGTACACTATAATTATGGGAAAGTCCGTAAAATCCCTTTTTTGAAATTGGGGATATAAGGGCTTCTCGGTTTTCCCAAAGGGAAACAATGCTTCAGTATCAGTTTTTATGTATAGGCCTCTCGAAATTCGTTTCAACCGTTGGAGCGGTCACGCTAGCAGCTGTACAACAGTACATTACAGACCAAAAAGGCGTATGAAAATCAGAGTGGGATCAAAGCAACCTGCGGCACATTGAAATAATGGCGTCACCCATCAGGTAGACCGATGGTTCGCGAGTTCCAAACTGTTTTCTGCTTGCGGTGCTAAACATCAAACCATGAGTTTATGGGTCTGCACTCAGTGCGGGGCAAGTCACGGTAGAGATGAAAATGCCAGCCAAAATACCTTGGCTGAGTCCTTAAATACCTTCGGAGCGAGGGAAATGTACGCCCAAGAGATACGAGATCCGTTAGGCGCTCGGTTTGGGAAGCCCAATTACTTTAGCATTGGGCAGCTCACCTATCATCTTTGAAACGTGGCAGGCGACTGGATGCGAAATTATGGGATTTGAAGATTTTGAGACAAACTTGCGTCATCGATTTTACCGGTTTGACTGTATGTCACTGGATATGCTTAGAGAGTATACTGTCGGGATGATTTCGGCCGAAGATCGGCCGAAAGTCGAGGCACATCTCGTTACCTGTAGTCTGTGCCGCAATGAATTACAAGAGTTGCAAGATAAACTGTCAGTGGAAGTTGACCCTATTGCAGATCAGGGTTGGGATTTGCAACGTGGTTTTGAGGTTTTCATTGCAAGCCTTATGGAGACCTCCTTTGGTATCCCCACAGCCCAATATCGTAAGTCCGATACCCGTAAAGTACTGTACGAAACAAAAGATGATACGGTTATTAGCATTGATTGGCATCAAGATGATAGAGGTTATATAAGCATTACGGGATTGATTTTAGCAGATGATGCAGATGAGACAGGTAAGTTACGATTGCTTGATTTACAGGGCAAGACAAAGACGATAACAGTATTTTTAGACAAAACGGGGGGCTTTTTTATTAGCAACTTGAACCCTGGACAATATCAATTGACCATTCAACTATCAGATAGGCAAATTGTCATGCCATTGTCATTACCTATTTGAACTAAAGTATTTTCGTGTGGATGATATGGAAGAATTTCTTGCTAATTTCATTCCTGTGCTACACAGGACAATATCAGAGAGCGAATTACGGCAGTTAATCGACCGGTATGACGTTACGCTTACAGTGATTCAGTCGTTGAAACAGGAGGTAGCTCGTTTAAATTTGGAAGACCCGCAGTATGCTTTAAGCCTTGCTCTGGATGTACGTCGTTTGAGTTTGCAAATGAACGTTCGGGCTGCTGCTTGGGGGAATTGGACGTTGGGAAACGGGTATCTCTTTACAGAACAAAAAAAGTTAGCGATAGAACATTATGAACGTTCAGCGGAATTGTTTGATCGTTGTGATCAACCTGTTGAAAAAGCGCAGATGAAAATAGGTTATGTAGGAGCCTTGGCTTATTTAGGGCGTTTTGAGGAGGCGATTGAGCATAGTAATCAAATTGAGCCTGTTTTACACGCGGCACTTGGTACTTATCCAAACTCTGTTAGCAAATGGGCTCTGCTAATTAATAATCTAGGAATTGCATATCATCGCATTGGGCGTGATGAAGATGCCTTGGATGCTTACAATCGAGCGCTTGAGCTACTAGATGAAGAAGATACTATTGTTCATCAGGCTCGCATACGTAACAATCAAGCACGGTCGCTCGCTTTTTTAAACTTTTTTTTGGAAGCGCAAGCTGCATTCCAAGCGACGGAACAGGCGTTTGTTCAAACAAACAATATAGCTGATTTAGCCCGCCTGTATTTTAATTGGGGCGCGTTATTGAGCCGTTGGCAAAGGTATGCTGACGCTGAAGAGAAATTCACAGTTGCCGCAGATTATTTAAAAAACATTCCTGATGCAGAGAATGTACATGGACCACAGCTTTTGTATCGTGGTCTTAACGGGTTGGCAGGAAACATACAGTCCGTTGACCAAGTTGCGGATATGTTAACATCTGCTTCGCAACATTTTGAGCAGTCAGGGTCGCAACTAGAATTGGGTGTTACTTGGCTAGGCCTGGCACAGTTAGCAATGCAACAAGAACAGTGGGAAGTGGCCGAAGATACGATTGCGGCTGTGTTAGGGGTTGCTGAGGAGATTTCAAGTGATTTGTTACACTGGCAAGCTGCTTTTTTGCGCGCACAGATTGCATCAAATCAACATAATTGTGATGAGGCGAATACGCAGTTCCAGATAGCAATTGATATTATTGCTCAGCTTGGTGGACAGTTGCGAGGAGATCTATTTCGGGCTGCGCACATCACCAATAAATTAAGCGTTTACAACCAGTTTGCTCAGCATCTTTTAGGAAATGGTTTGTTTGAACGTGCAGTGTCCATTTTGGAGAATGCACGTGCGCGGATGCTTTCTGATAAACTGCGCTCTGGATTAGTGCCTGCACTACAGGCTCGTGCGGTTTCTACAACTGATTTGCCACTCAGAAAACGGCTAAATGAAGCGGTTGATCTACTTACACAAGCGGCGCGGCGGCAGCGAGAACTGCAATCGGCCGAAAAGAAATCGGCCGAAGCAACCCGTCGCCGCAAAAAAAAAATAGACTATCTCTATCAGAAAATCAGCAAATTACTACAAGATGATTCCTTTGTATCGCCATTATTGTTAGGGAAAATTGCATCAACATTTGATGTAGTTAACGGATTCGATGCCAAAACTGCTCTACTGTTTTTCTATCAGACAGACGGATACTTCAAAGTGTTCATTTTGACACGCAATGGCGTGTTAGCACATGAAAAACTCGCATCGGTAGGACTCGTTGCGCAACTAGGTAAGCAGCTACACATTAGTTTGTATAGTGCGATGCAACTTGCACAGATCGATCCAACTTTACAACTACGGTTTCTACCTAAATTACAGAAAAATAGTGACTTTATATTGGAGCAACTATTTGATCTTTTAATAGGCCCATTGACTAGATGGCTGAAAGGGATGCAGCATCTTATTCTGATTCCTGATGGTGTTTTACACAATGTGCCGTTTCATGCGTTAAAAAATAGCACAAGATATTTAATTGAATATTGTGCTATTAGTTATGCACCAAGCTTAACAGCTTTGCATCATTGTCAACAGCCAATCGAGCCAATATCGCAAGCCCCCTTGCTGATGGGATATAGTGATGATCGACTCGCATTTGTACATACAGAAATCAACCAGTTGGGACAATTATTTACAGAGCCTACTGTCCTTCTAGAGAAAGATGCAACATGTGAAGTATTTCTGACATTAGCCGCGCAGCATGCCATCATTCATTTGAGTTCGCATGCTGAATTTCGCGAAGATGATGTGTTGCTATCTGGTTTTAAATTGCAGGATGGTTTACTTACACTAAACGACATCATGAATACGACATTGACAGCACAACTTGTCACTTTGAGTGCGTGTGATACAGGAAATGGTCGTGTCGTTGGTTCAGACTTGATTAGTTTAGCTGGTGGGTTTATGGGGGCTGGGGCAAGATCACTTATTGTTAGCCAATGGCTCGTTGAGGATAGCGACGCAACTGTACGGTTAATGGATAGTTTTTATCGTGCTGTACTACAAGGGGAAAGTCGTGTGAAAGCACTACAGCAAGCACAAATTGGCCTGTTACGTTTAGGGCGAAGCCAACCACAATTTTATGGTGCTTATCAACATCCTGTATGTTGGGCACCCTTCATGCTGCTAGGAAACTGGCATGCTTTGTAACAATCACCCTATTTCAACTTTATGATTTAGATGGTCTGCGTGAAGTGTAACAACTGCTCGTCAGAACCATAAATCGAGGGGAATGTAGCTATGATAAAGCGATTTTTCGTTGTCGTTGTCCCATGCCTGCTAGCTGCTTTTGCTTTGACAGTACTTGCTGCTTCGGCTCAAGTGCGTGTTCCAAATGATGTTGTGTGCATTGGTGCTGGCCCACTGCCGCTGAGCGACCCTGAATACTGCGGTTGTATGCATGGAGAAGTGCAGTTTCGTGGCAAGGCATTAGACAATATCCCTGTGATGTTATCTTATGGCGATTCAATAGTTACTGGTGCAACCACGATCGCTGACTCAAGTGATATAAATCCGACGTTTCGATTAAGTGGTCGTGCATTAGGAGCAAGGCGTGGCGATATGATGACACTATTCCTTGAATGGGAAGGTGTTACTATTTCACAAACTGTGCGCTCATGGCCTGATGCTGATGGCAATCAGCATGTTGTCCTCACAATTCCTGATTCTGGTCAGTGGGAACCAACGGCAGATGATAGCAGTGGTTATGTTAAATCATTGGCGTTAGCTGACAATGTGTTGTGGTCTGGCGGTACAGATGGTGTATTGCAAACAAATTTGGAGCGTGGCACAACAACACATCATGCGGTTGGCAGTGTCACAGATGTGTTGACGGTGGGGGATGATGTGTGGACGTTGGGCGCAGACGGCGTGCAACAATATGATGGGGAGAGTTGGCAGACACATATATTACCTGTTGCTGGCAGCCTATATGCAATTGCGCATGATCCGACCAGCGACAATATTTGGGTTAGTACCTATGATGCTGGCAACGGCTATCTTACTGTCTATGATGGCAGTAGTTGGCAAACGGCAGCGATGATAGCCGACTATGTGACGCATCTCGTAGTTGATCAAGTTGGCAAGGTATGGGCTGGCACATGGCAAAGTGGTATTTTTCGACAGGGTGTAGGATACAGTTTCTCTGCTCTAACAACAGTAGATGGTTTAGCCTCTAATCAAATCAGCGCATTGGCTACATCGGCCGATGCTGTCTATATTGGAACCAGACCATATCTTGATGTGGTGAGTGATACAACTTATGGTGGTATAAGCCGTTACAGCCTTAGCAATGGTAGTTGGGAGACGTTTACGGTTGAGGATGGTTTGCCAGGTGAACTGAATGCACCCGAGTTAACGATCTATATTCGAGCACTGGCAATTGCACCAGATGGTACTGTATATGCAGGAACAGCAGATGGTGTCCATTTAATGGGGGCGTCAGGTATTTGGGCTAGTTATGGATTTGCTGATGGATTGCCGAGAGGTAATGTCAATGGGCTGACAGCAGGCAGCACGGTTTGGGCAGGTAGCACGCAATTAGCACAGTTCTTGCCAGACGCTGCGGTTGGCTCTCCTCCCATAGCTACCATTAATAGCGCGGTCGTTGAGAACAATACGCTGCATTTAGAAGGTGGTGGGGGTGATATAGATGAAACAGAGCAGGCACTTACTGCTTATGCCTGGTGGGTTACTGAGACGGGTGAAATGTTGTGCAATACGATCTCCTGCACACTTCCGACAACCGCTCTAAATTTGCCGCCTGGAACCTTCACTGTTGCGTTTCACGTGCAAGATGATGAAGGCGATTGGTCTTCTCCTATGACACAGATTGTGACAAATGGCCCGACCTCGGCCATTAAGCTACGTGACCTGTCGACCCCTAGTTATACCCCCCTAGTTATGATGATGGCCGTTTTATTGAGTCTGATCACATTAGTTTATGCTCGCCGTTTGACCAGATAGCCTACTGTAACAGTCATTGTGCTTATCTATTCCCGATCCCAAGTTGTTGAGTCTTGACTGTTACAAATGGAGCAGAATGAAATGAGACGTTATTTGTGGATTTTACTGCTGCCTTTTTGTGTGGTGGGGCCTGTTTGGGCAGGCAATATGCTTGATCATGCCGCTCGCCCAACACAACTGACAACTTACCCTGATGGAACGGGAATGGCAATTATTCGGCAGGAAGACCGTAGTACAGAATCGATAGTCGATTTATATGTTCAAGAAGGGTTTCCGACGACGGGAACCTATTCTCAGCCAAACATGTACCTCGGTTATGATAATCGGCACAATAAGCAGCGAACCAATCCTTACGTTCGTTTTGAGATACCTACCTTAACAAACGGCAGTGTGATTACACAGGCGCGGGCGTTTCTGTTTCAAAATGTGCATGAGCCTCTTTTGGAGCCATATGTTGCGCGATCTTGTCTGATGGCATCAGATTGGTACAGTACAGATACGATTCAAAACAGCTTAACATGGAATACACAGGCAAATTTTACCGTCGATTTGGCAAACTGTACCGATTGGGAAACAACGGGACGGGGTCGTGGTTGGACCTATTGGTGGATTACTGATCTTGCCCAGAATTGGGTAGACGGGGTGCCAAATAACGGTTTTACGATGCAGATGCAGGATGAAAACGCCATAGGCACTGTCTTTCTTACAAGGGAATGCTCAGTTGATTTATGTGCAGGCGTAGAGAAACCATATCTGGAACTGCTTTTTATTGTTGCTCCAGAAGAGCCTGTTGTTAGTGTGGGGGGATCGGCCGATTTTCTCACTCCCACATGGGATGCAGTTCAATATGCTGAGACATATGAAGTGCAAGGGCAACAAAATGGAGGAGAATGGACGAGCCTCTTTGTTGGGGATGCGACAAGTCACCAACATTTTCCCAGTATTGAAGGAGAATGGTGTTATCGTGTACGCGGTGATAACCAAGGTGCAACAGGTGATTGGAGTGCTGTGCAATGTGCAACGGTTGCGTTATCTGGGGACGAGTTTGAATATGATGATGCATGCGCCAACGCCACAATGATAGCTCCTGATGGTTTTAGCCAACGCCATACATTGCATGACGACGGTGATGTCGATTGGTTTGCAGTCCCTGTGTTGACGGGTGTATCGTATCAAGTGCAGATCGCAATACCCGTTGGCTCGGTTGCTGATGTACGAATTGAAACACACCTTGCTTGTACCGATTCGTTTTATGCACGACAAGCACATGATTTTACCCGAGCAGCACGAATCAGGTTGCCAAAACCAACGGAAGATACAATCTATTACCTTCGACTCGATAGTCAAATCGCGGGTGTTTTTGGTGATGATGTTACGTACGATGTGACTGTTTATCCAGTTGATTCAGAACGCGGGGCTGTTGTGATTATCGGTGGCCGTTATGAGGCCTCTGGGGATCCCGTACAAAACAATATCTATAACGTGACAGATGCTGTTTACAATTTGTTTGCTTTAGAAGGCGGGTATCGAGATGAGCGTATCTATTATCTATCACACAGGAGCAATGATTCTGAGATCACGCCTGATAATCCACCAACTCGTGCCAATATTGAGGAAGTTTTAAAAAATTCCATTCGTGATCAAATTGCCATCAACCGCCCGCTGACGATTTATATTATGAGCCACGGGTATGCTATTGGAGATCGAGAAGAGATTTATTTGGATGGATTGAATGAGCCACCACTCACCCCATCAGATCTTAATAGTTGGCTTGCAGGTGTGCCCACGAATGTGCCGATCAATATTATCATTGATGCTTGTTACTCAGGTAGTTTTATCGATTTTCCAGGCTCATTATCGGCCGAAAATCGTGTAATTGTTACCTCTACCGAATTTAACAAGCTTGCTTATGCTAGTGAAGACGGCTCCTATTTTTCTGATCCATTTCTACATCAGTTGAGCGAACAATCAACAATTTTTTCTGCCTTTGAGGCAGCAAATGCGGCCCTAGAAGAGGGTGAGTGGCCGTCCGCACAGATTGACGACAATGGGGATGGTATTCCTAATACACCTGAAGATGGGGTTTTGGCGAGACAACGTGGCTTTGGACTGGATACGTTGCCGCCATCAAATTGGGAGCCGACAGTATTCTCTACGACGTTGACCGTGGCAGACCATATGCTGAAAATTTCGGCCGATGTGCGGGATGATAAAGGGGTTTCACAAGTATGGGCCTTAATATATCCTCCCGACTATATACAGCCTACAGAACAAACAGGCCCTGTTGTGTTGAATGTGCCAAAGGTGGCGCTACAAGCAACTGATGGCTTTACTTTTGTAGGTGAGATTCACAATCTGATGACCAGTGGAGAGTATCGGGTTGTTATCACAGCAAAAGATGATGAAGGGGTGACCGCACAACCGATGAGCAAAACAGCGACAATTCAGGGGACACTATCGATAGTTGGGTTACAAACTATTCAGGTTCAAACCTTTGGATGGCTGATCCAATCTACCCTCTTGTTGATAGGGTTAACATTCTTGATAGCAATTCGTGTAGTCTATCTGTCTGCGGAGAAGCTCCATAACAGATAAATTCGGAGGGTAAATCATATGCGTTGGCTTACAATTTTTATGGTAGTTGGCTTATTGGGGATAGGTATTTGGAAAGGTGTTTCGGCAGAAATCACACAACCTGATTTATCGACTGAAATCACCTTTTCCCCATCCCACCCTGCCGTAGGGGAGGTGGTTGAAATCACCTTTACACTCCACAATTTGGGAACTGCTTATGCAGGTGGCTTCTATGCCTACTTTTACCTCGATCCCAATCAAACGACACCGACATCAACGACAGCTCCGTGGCGTGACACATTTATTGGGATTCCCATCATACCTGATGATCCCGTTGACTATACCTACACCACTACGTTCACTGAAGAAGGATTTCACCCTGTATATGCGTGGCTTGACCGTGCCAATGCAATTACCGAGCTGGATGAAGATAACAATTTAGAAGGCCCTATCTATATCCCAGTTGGCGACATCGGTGATAGTCATGAACCAGACGACAGTTGTGCAACTGCCACATTGTTGCCACCCGACACCTTACAAACGCACACGTTTAATCTGGCTCCTGATGATGATTGGGTTCAGTTTGAACTGCAAGACGGCGTGACGTATCGACTGCATAGTGCGGCTGTAGGATCTGATGCAGCCCCACGTATCGCAGTTTATCGTGCTTGTGACACAATCACTCCTATTTTTAGCGATGAAGCCTCACACCAGTGGACAGCAATGGTCAGTGATACTTACTTTGCACGCATTATCAACTCACAAGCAACGGCAGGCATTGATTCCACTTATACAGTACAGCTCGACACATTGACAGCATGTCAAGGGCATTTTGAACCAAACAATAGTTGTGAGGTAGCTCAGCTATTGCTGCCAGATGAAAGTGAGCAGACACATGATTTTTGTACTTCGGCCGATGTAGATTGGGTGCAAATCCCAGTGATTGCAGGCCATTCGTACCGTGTACGGGCCTTTAATGATGGTATTAATGCCAATGCCAAAATGTTCTTTGAGACGACTTGTGAAGCCCCCGCACAATCGGCTGGCATCATTGAAGATATTCGGACAGCGGCACAGGATGGATTCTTCTACTATCGTATTCTCAACAGTGATGTACTTACAGCTGGGACTAACTATCGTTTATCTGCCACTGATTTGGGTGAATGCAATTTAGATGCCCATGAACCAGATGATATTGCGCCACGCTCTGTATCGGTTGGGGCAAGTTGGACGCACAATATTTGTCCCGCAAGTGACCGCGATTGGGTGCAGTTTTATGCGTTCCGTAATTCTGTCTATCTAATTGAGACGCGCAATTTGGGCGAGTCGGCCGATACTGTCGTTTGTCTCTACAACAATGATGTGATCGAGATCGAATGCGATGACGACGGAGGCAACGGTCTTGCGTCTCGTCTTGTTTGGAAGGCAACTGAGACGGGGACATTTCGTGTGCGTGTAACTCATAGCGACATTGCTGCCACAGGTGACACAACTCAATACGATTTGCGAATTGCGACATCACTGTGTCAGCCTGATATGCATGAGCCAGACGACACACGAGCCACCGCAAAGCTTCATAGCACGACATCACATACGATATGTGCATCGACCGACAATGTGCGGGGCGACGCTGACTGGATTGCTATTTCTGTAACGGCTGGTATACACACAATTGAGACCACATCGATTGGTACAGCGGTTGATACAGTGATTGCCCTATATGATGTGCATGATACTTTGCTTAGTAGTAATGATGACAGCACACATCATGGAACAGCTCGCATCACCCATCATTTTACAGAGCCTGCAACCGTTTATCTTAAAGTACATCACTATAGTCCAGTGGCTTACGGTAGTGGAACCGAATATAAAGTTAAGGTGTATGCGGGTGCCCCTCCACCTGTGCCAACACCACAGCCTACACCTGAGCGGCCCCTAGGTTCAAAGTCGAACATTAAAACGTTGATTCTCTATAATGAGACGCGCATGGCGCAGAAATTCGGTATCGGGCCAGCAGTAGAGGTGCGTACTCAGTTAACGCAGTTGGCAAATGATCTAGCTGTACAAGGTGAGGTGTTCGATCTGGATCAAAACGACACTATCAAAGCTGCCTATAGCGATTGGTCGAATAATGTGGAGTCTGCTAATCAAGTTGCCCGAGCGATTCGTGGTGTGCTTATGAGTAACATTGACAATTATCCGTTGCTTGAAAACATTGTGATTATTGGCCCTGATGATGTCATCCCATTTTACCGGCAGCGTGATTTGACACCAGGGGGTGACTCTGAACAGAACTATGCGGGTGTGATCGATACCCACCCGACAGGTTTAGCGGTGCGATCCAACTACTTTTTAACAGACGAATTTTATGGAGATGTAGAAATCGAACGCTATGCTGGTCAGTTTTTGCACGTGTCCGATTTTGCAATCGGCCGATTAGTCGAGAAACCATCCGAGATCATCAACTTTACCGTTGGTTTTATGGAACCAGCAACGAACACGCTAGATGCCGTATTAATCACAGGATATGATTTTGTGACGGATAGTGCCGAAGCACAATGTGCCGCGTGGCGGGAACTGTCACTTATGACAGTTGATTGTGATTTGATTGGCGAGGATTGGACAGAAGGCGAGTACGCAAGTAAACGAGATGCGTCATTTATTGCACAAGCCATCTTTGGGCATGCCGACCATTATCGGGAAGGGGTCCCCGTTAGGATGACTGCTGCTCCCCCCTTTGGAGCACCAGAATCTAGCGGGTCGTTATCAGCAACTGAGTTATCGGCGCTATCGGTAGCGTGGCGTGGTGGTCTTGTCTATACACCAAGTTGCCATTCAGGTCTCAACTTGCCAGATGAAAACCCGAACGAGTTCGACTTGCCGCAACTCTATAGCCAAAAAGGGGTCAACTACATTGCCAACACAGGGTATGGTTGGGGGTATGATAATGGGATTGGTTTGTCGGAACGCTTGTTACAATTGTTCACTGAAGAATTACTGACGGGCAACTATAGTATAGGGACAGCCCTCATGCGAGCGAAGCATCGTTATATAAATGAAAGGAGCAACGAGTATAGTGCATATCATTCCAAAGTGGTTCAAGAACTGACACTTTATGGTTTGCCAATGACGAAATTAGAATTGTTTGATGGGCACAGTGTGGAGAATGATGTCAATCCGTTTCCTAGCATCAATTTTAATAGCCGTCTACAGGGAACATTTGGGCCAAGCGAACTGCTAACGGCGACGGTTACGTTAACGCTTTCTGGTACGCTAACGACAACCGACTTGCCAGAGGGGGCACTGTTAGAATTAGACGGTTCGGCCGAACGTATGGCAGGGCGGCCCACACAACCCATATTTTGGATTGACGTGGAGGAGAGTTCTATTTGGCAGCTGCGTGGCGGATTATTGTTATCGGCTACTTACACAACGCTCCAAAACTTTGATCCAGTTGTAGCGGCTCCTGTCAACCAATATGTACCAATTGCAATCGAAAGTATGCTAGTACAGGATCAGTGGTTCTCTGGTAATTTGCTAACAACACATACAAATGGTGGTGTCACACGCTTCGTGATCCAGATGGGGCAATTTCATTCAGCAACGCAAGTAGAGCGTGTTATACAAGATGTAGGTGCGCTGCTTTTTTACAGTTCCTCAGATGACTATGTGCCACCTGTGATTGGCGATGTAACGTCATTTTACGATTCTGGGAATCATAAAATGACGATTAAGGTTGCAGTCGAGGATGGGATGCGTGTGCTAATCACGTATACAGATGGTAATGGTTTGTGGACTTCTGCCGATTTAACACCAAATGATGCTGGAACACATTGGACGGGGACGTTTGAAGACTGGACGGCAGATACCGTTTTTTATCTGCAAGCGGCCGATACAATGGGAAACGTTGCTGTTGAGACAAATAAAGATCGTTATTTTCAACCTGCTGATCTGTGTGCATTAGAATCAAGCGTATGTTCTGATTATATAACATCAGTACAAGTTCATAAGGTAACCTCAAGAGGCTCAAGCCCTTTCGTTTGGGCAATCATAGTTGGGTTCCTAATTTTAACAATGGGGACTGCGTACTCACGAAAAGCATATTGAGAGCACGCAGTCTCTGTGGCCGTTCATTGAGCAAATTTTATACGATCGCATCTTTTTTTGTTCCAAGACGCAATGTTAAATAGATGTCCGCAAATATAAGTAAAGCACGTTGCATAGAGTAATTGTCTGACTCATAACCAACTGGAGAAACTATGCAGCGCACAAATTTACGCAAATTATGGACATTTTTCATCGTTTTGATTGTGGCAGGTCTCACTGCCGCAGTTGCAACAGCAAGCAATGTCGTTGACCCTTTCGAGGAGGAGCTAAAAAGACACCAGCCCGCAGAGCGGTTACCTAGCCAACTGACCATTGATTTTGATGCAGTTCGCCCGCTTCCTGACATCTTACGTTCGTCCTTATTCCAAGCATTTGCCTCCAAGCAATTTGTTCCACCATCAGAAGGTACAGACTATACTGTTTCTGCTTTCCAGATTGATGGAGAGTGGGCAAATATCACATTGGTGCCAAGCCATGTGATCGGCATAGGTTGGGAAGAGGAACTTGATCCGGCGCATATTGTTGAGGTCGTTGCATATCGTGGACAAATGCAATGGTATGCACATTCTGCTGGTACAGATGGTTATACATTACTAATGATGGCTGTACCAGATAGTTTCATGGGGTATGCACGAGAATATGATGGCTTAGGCGACGACTCTCGTGCCCCCGATACAACCTATCTGTTTCCATGGACTCAAAACCATAGATGGTACAAAACGGGCGGGTGGCACGGGTCTGAAGGGCGCTCAATCGATGTGCAAAATGTTCCCCGGAGTAGTGACCCCGACTATGCTGTGTTGGCTGCCGCACCAGGTCGTCTGCGCGAAATATGTAATGATACAAGCGGACAATCTTGGCTAGCAATTGATCATGCTGACGGCACAACTGTCTATGGTCATATGGAAGCAAATACCATTCGGCGTGACCTACTCAATCAAAATGTGGAACAAGGTCAATATCTAGGCCTCTTGTACAAGCGTTCAGGTGGGAGCTTTGGTACTCCTTGTGGGTATGGCAGCGCATTCCATTTGCATTTTACCCTACCCAACAAAAACCTAACAATTAATGGGTATGGTGCCAACACAGTTGCAGGGTCGGCATTTGCAACACAATATACGTCCTCTAATGCTCGGTTAGATAATGGTTCTGCAAACGCTGTTTTATCAAACGTTTCTTTTGAATCAAACAGCCGTGAACCATGGACAATCCACCCACACAACAATGCATGTAATTGGGCAATATATAGTGGTGGTGCAAAACACGGTACTTATTATTTTGCGACCAACGAAAAAGGGCATCCTTCTGACTGTAACAGTTTCTATCAGGATATTGCCTATATGCCCAACGTTAATGACACATATCGGTTTGCAATTTGGGTACGTTCGCGAGGGTCGACACGCACACTTAGCCCAACGATTTGGGCATTAGGAGGGTCGCAGGAGAACGGGCAAACTACTTATCAAGTTTCTGGAACAACCTGGCAGTGTGTTGAAACATCGCTGCAGGTGAGGCGTTCTGGTCATAGCGGACTGCGAACCGAAGTATATCTACAATCAAATGATTTGGTTGACTATAATTTTGATAGCGCCTCATTTACGCGCAATGGCAGCTTGATTTGTCCTGCACCAAGTGCGCCTGCATTGCGTTCACCTAATAACAACAGCACGATCACGGATAACACACCGACTTTGGATTGGGATACTTCCCTGACGGCTGTCGAATATCAGGTGATGGTAGACAACAATAGCAACTTTGGCAGCCCTGCTGTCGATAAGAAGCGAACATCATCGAGCTACACAACAAGCAGCTTGTCAGATGCGAAATACTATTGGCGGGTGCGAGCCAAACATACCAATGGAAGCTGGGGCAGTTGGAGTTCTACGCGAGTATTTACAATAGATCGCACCCCTCCCTCTACCCCTGCCTTGCGTTCGCCAAGCCACAACAGCACGATTACAGATAATACTCCCACGTTTGAGTGGACGTTGAGCAGTGGAACTTCACAATATCATCTCGTTGTTGATAACAATTCAAACTTTGGTAGCCCCGTTGTTGACCAAAGTGGTATTAACGGTGCAAATTCTTCCTACACACATTCAATAGCACTCCCTGAAGGAGGTTTGTATTGGCGTATGCGAGCAAAAGATGCTGTTGGCAACTGGAGCGGCTGGAGTTCAACGCGCAAGGTGACAATTGATCGGACGCCACCTCCGGTGCCAACACTGACCTTACCCCAAAATAACAGCACCATTGGGAGCAGCATCCTATCATTTGATTGGGGTGACAGTACCGGCGCAGTTGAGTATCAACTTGTGTTAGACGACAACAGTAATTTTAGCAGTTTACTATTAAACAAAGTTGTCAACAATTCATCCTATAGCCAAAATGTTATGCCAAATGACGGAGATTTATACTGGCGAGTACGGGCGAAGGATGCGGTTGGTAACTGGAGTGGTTGGAGTTCTGTTTACAAATTTACGGTTAACACAATCCCATCAGCCCCTGATGCTCCTGTTATGGACACGATCTCAAATCCAGCCATGGGCATGACCTTTACCGTAAGATGGGAAAATGAGGCAAATACGGTTACAACAACCGTCCAAGCACAACATAATAACGGTAGTTGGGATACTGTCTATACGGGTAATGCCGAGTCACTTTTGCAGTCGAATATGATCGCAGGTGAGTGGTGCTATCGTGCTACGGCAAACAATACTGGCGGGCAAAGTACGGTAAGTAATATAGTTTGTACAACGGTTGTCCCGCTGACATCTTCTCCTTTTACTGATTGTGCTAGCAACACAGGTAATAATGCAACCATCGTAATTGGGAGTGATGTGAACGTTATTGGTGGGCTGACGCTGGCTGTAGGGGATGAAATTGCGGCTTTCACCCCTACTGGTTTATGCGTGGGGCGAGGTGTATGGGATAACAATAACTTTGCCCTTACGGTGTGGGGAGATGATTCACAGACAGCGGCCATTGATGGGTTGGTTGATGGCGAGTTGATGGCTCTGCGAATTTGGGATGCTTCGGCCGAAACTGAATACAATCCAGTCACTCCAACCTATACACAAGGCAACGGACACTATGCTACCAACAGTTTCCACATCATTGGTACGATAGATGTCGATCCTGTTGCTGAACAAAATGTTAATCTTCAAACAGGCTGGAATATTGTGTCGTTCTTTGTTGCCCCTGAAGAGCCATCCCTTGAGGTTGTGTTTGCTTCAATTAGCGACACGCTGGTGATTGTCAAAAACAATGCAGGTCAAGTTTACTGGCCAGCCCTGAATATCAACCAAATTGGAGATATAGATCCTGACGAGGGGTATCAGATTTACATGCAAGGGGCCGCCACCTTGGCTCTGCGTGGTGAACAGATTGATGTGACGACACATAGCATCCCCCTCCCTGCGGGCTGGAGCATTATTCCATACCACCTCGATACCCCATCTGCAATTGAGACAGCACTGGCATCCTTAGGAGACGCGCTAGTAATTGTCAAAAATAATGCGGGTCAAGTGTACTGGCCGTCGCTTGGAATCAATCAAATTGGCAGCATGCAACCAGGTGAAGGGTACCAAATCTATCTCAATGCGTCCGCCACCTTGAGCTATTCTTTGCTAAGTTCACGGGCGTCCTCATTGCCAAATTTCATCGCCCCGACCCAAAAACATTTCACCGAGTGTGCGTCTGTCACAGGTAATAATGCAACTGTGGTGATGATGGTGGAAGCGACCCTACGTGCGAATGATCAATTAGTAAAGCCAATGATTGGGGATGAGATTGGTATCTATCGACCACATGATGAATTATGCGTGGGTTCAGCCGTTATCACAGGTGAACACATCGTGATTACCGCCTGGGGGGATGATTCTCAAACGGAAATTATTGATGGCCTTGTTGCTAACGAGGCATTCCGTTTCCGTCTCTGGCAACAAGAAGAAGATCAGGAATTATCGCTTGGCGTCATGTTTACATCGGGTCGCGATCATTATCAACCTAATGGCATATCGATCATCGATCAATATACGCCCACGGCTGTTGAGCTGCAAACAGTGAACGCGCAAGAGCGAGATGATTTTATTCACTATCTCATCTTTGTTGCAAGCTTGTTACTTGTGTTCACCTTGAGAGCGCAACACGGAACTCACGCTTACAGAAACGACTGACACAATTACATCGCATATGAAGGGGAGCCGGTCTCCTTCATATGCTCAAATTTAGACAGAACCCATGGCGTGTAGCATATCCGAACGGGTTATGTTGCGTTTGTTAAAAATAGTTCCACGCTACCGTGTACTGTCAAAGATAGCCTAACAGGAAAGCAAACATGATAGTTAACATGAACAAATTAATGAGTCTTATTGTTTTACTTATCAGTATGACTTTAGGTGTACAGACATTAAACGCTGCCCCGCGTTTGTCAACGGCACAACATTTCGATAATTGTGCTAGTGCAACTGGCGAAAATGCAACAGTTGCAGTGCAGGAGGCGACCGTCTTTGAACAAAATGGTGAAGTTATTAGTTTGGAGGCTGGTGATGAAATTGGCATGTTTTCGGCCGATGAGTCCCTCTGTGTCGGGACAGTCACTTGGGCAGACGGCTCGACTGCAATTACCGTTTGGGGGGACAATTCACAAACGCCAACCAAAGATGGAATGAGTTCAGGCGAAGTTGCTAACTTCCGTGTTTGGCGTCAGCAAGAAAATGCTGAATATGTTGTTGAACAGATTGAATTTAGCGTGGGGAGTGCGACCTATGCTGCAAACAGTCTAAGCGTTGTCTCAAAAATTGTTTTGGAGTCGTCAACCCAGCCCACCGCAATGTCAGTTGCCGTTTCACCTGAGACGCAAGTGATTTTTGTCGGACAATCGGCCGAATTTACCATTGCTGTTTCTAACGCATCCGAGCTTTATGGGCTAGAGGTGGATTGCAACCAGGATGTGGCAGTGACAGATTTTCAAACAGCACAATTTGGCGACTTATTTGATGCGGATCGGCTTGTTGCCGAAGATACATTGACAACCCAATCATGGAAAGGTGCACTGAGCCAGCGTAACCCAGCCGAGCCACTGTCTGGTGACGGGATTTTTGCAACCCTTACAGTAGATGGCATCACACTTGGCACAGCCAATATCAACTGTATCGTCTTCGCATCAGACCGGAATGGACAATCATTAGCTGTAGAAGTAACGCATGGAACCATCACCGTAGAAGATCCAATTGGTGATGTGAATGGGTCGCTGCGCTATCAAACACGTTCAATCCATTCAGATATCAAGATAGATGCCTTAGGGCCAACCAATACCAGCATCACGTCAGCAGATGACGGAACGTTCATTTTCAACGATTTACGCACGGGCGCTTATACTTTTAAAGCGGCTGCCGCAGGGCATTTATCCGTTTGTGTTGATGAAACGGTTCAATTGAGTAACACACTCGTGTTGCCAGTTGCAACAATGGCGGCAGGTGATGCGAATGGTGATGGTGTCGTTAATATGTTAGATGTTGTTGCGGTAACGACTGTTTATGGTGAGACACCAAATTTAGCCTATGCCACAGACTTTAACAACGATGGGACAGTCAATATTTTTGACTTCACCCCTATGAGCGGCAATTTTGGAGAAAGCAGTAATTGCGAATAAGGGTAAGGGAATGGGCAACAGCATATGCTGTTGCCCATCCCTATTCAGGAACATCTATCATGTACAAAAAAATCCTCTTCTCATTTCTTCTCGTAGCAATACTTTGTATACCTATAACAGTTCTTGCTGAAGAAACAACAGGTCTTGTGCTGCAAGGACCACAACAACAAATGAGCTTTTCGATTGATGAAGCTTTCACAATCGATCTTCAAATTCAGGATAGTCTGGACGTTTATGGAGTTGAAGGACATTTGACATTTGACCCAGCGATTTTGGAAGTTGTTGATATGGATACAACGATTGATGGGGTTCAGGTGCAGGGCGGTACTTTTATCAATCCTACCGATGAGTATGTGTTCGTCTTGCAAAATCAGGCGGACAATATCCAAGGGACGATTGATTATGCACTTGCTTTACGAAACCCTGCCCCTGCGGCAAATGGGGATGGCTTGTTGATGAGTATTACATTTCGGCCGAAAGCTGAAGGAGAAACAAATATTACCATTGCCGATAGTTTGCTTGTCAGCTCGCAAGTAACCAAAATTGTCCATTCGGCTGAGCCGTTGTTAGTGAATATCGCAAACCCAAGTGCGATCACGATCAATGAGGTGAGTATGACTGAATCAATCTCTGATTATTTTGGGTTAATCAGTGTAGGCGTATTTTTACTAATCTTGTCATTTGTATTTGCTCTTTATGTCCTTCTCAAAAAGCGAACGACGTTACTAGCTATTGATGAATGAGTTAGCTGGGAAATTGATCGACAATCGCACATAATTGCCTCAGTTGAAGGCCCAGTCTACTGACCAATCAATAAATACATGCATGAATCTGTTCATTGGGTAATTATAGTTCGGAAACGCATTTATTCTGACGGAAACGTACCTATCATTTCCTTACCAAGTTTCCGCACTGATTTGCAGTCTAAAACAGGCGTTTTCAAAATCTGAGGCTGGGGTACGGAAAACGGACGTTTTTCGGCCGTCTAACCGTACGTCCCTTGTTTTTCCGCAAATGTAAAAAATCTAAGGGCGGGCGTACAGCTATTTTCGGGCAATGTTAAATTTTTGAGGGAGAAGAAAATTCAAAGAATCTAATATAGATATGAAGCACCTAAGTGTATGTCCCTTGTTGTCGAGGAAATGTCAAAAATCGCAGGGCGAGGATACCCTTATTTTCAAGCAACATTATTCGCATCAATAGGCACGATAGCGCCTTCCCTTCCAGACCTTGTGAAGTTCAAGAATAGGGTGTGGATTCGGCCGAATGTCTGTTTAAACCTTCCAAAAGCCAGCATAAATATCAGTTTAATGCCGATTCAACCTTAATAACCCCAGCCCTCATGCGCCAGCGGCGAACTATTGAGCGTCTTGCGATGATGTGCCCACTGTGGCATTAGCCGATCCATATGGGCGCGGAACTGGTCATTATGCTTGCGTTCAAGCAAATGAACCAATTCATGCACTAAAATATATTCGAGACAGGTGGGTGTTTTCTTCGCCAACTCCAAATTAAGCAAGATACGCCGCGCCTCAATATTGCAGCTACCCCAATGAAGCTTCATACGCCGGACACGCCAGCCGCTGACTTCTCGCCCGACTCTTGGCTGCCACTTCTCCAGCAACGGCGGCACGCGCCGCTTCAACTCCGCCCGATACCATTCAGTCAGTACCTTCTCCCGATTCACACGGGTTGTGTTAGGGTTAATCGTCAGCAGCAGCCACTCATTGTTTTTAATTTGGACGCTGTGCTTGCCCCACTGCTCAACTACCTCCAGCCGATACCTTCGGCCGAAAACGTAATGACTCTCCCCCGTCACCATCTCCCGCTGCGACTGCCGCACCTGCGCCGCAAACGTCGCCTGCTGCTTCCGAATCCAGCGCAGCTTATTGACCACCGCCAGCCGAATGTTGTCATCCGTCATCCGATCTGGCGCGGCAACGCGCACCTGTCCATCTGGCGGATGTACTGCAATGTGCAGATTCTTAATCCCTTTACGGGTAACCCGCACGTCAATTCCCCCCACCTGCATCATCTATATTCGTCCTGTTCTTTCAATAGCTTCATCACATCCTGAACATTGATGTCACAACTGGCGACCGTCTCGCGAATCGCTATTGCTACCTCGCGTTCCTTCATATGGTGACCAACCCAATCCGCTTTCTTCGTGTTGCGGACAGTGTCGTCAATTTTGGTTGCCAGTTCCTCATCCTTCCCAAAGTTGTCATAAATCGCCCGCTTGCTAGGCGAATCAATACTCGAAGGATAATCCCCGCCCGATGAGCGGGCACTCGGATGCACTTGGTTGACAAGCTGCACAAGCTGATCCATGTACTCTTTATATTCGAGTGCTGCCTGCCGCCGTTGTTGCCGATAGTGAAGGCGCAGGTGTTGAGGTCGGTGCTCAGTTCGGCCGAACGTTGCACTCATCGCGATCCCTCTCGATTTTTTTCTCGTCAGGTGGGGTTTCTGCTGGCGGTGCATCCGCTGGGGAGCAGGCATCCGCATCACCTGATCCGCAACACAATCTGCCTCTTGTTCAAACGGATCGTGGATCTCATTTACCGTTAGCTTCGATTGTGCCAGCGTCTGTTGACAAAATAAGCCAATAACGTGTTGTCTTCGCGTTGCCGCTGCGTTCCATGATTCCTTTTGCAACCAGATCGTTAAGATCTCGGTTTGCGGTTGCACGCGATACTTTGTTAATGCTGATATAATTTTTAACGCTAACGCCGCCTGTAAACCCCTTCAAGTCCTCACGGAAAATACGTTGGATGAGCTTGTGCTGGCGTTCATTGAGCTGAGCAGCGTATCGATCAAAGAACTGTGTTTTCTGAATCAAAAACTCAATTGAATCAATCGTAAACTGTTGTGCATCGAGCACCATCTGGCAAAAGTAGCGTAGCCAAGCCGTTATCTCATTGCTTGTGTTGGCGGCCTCTATCGCATCATAATATGCTTTCTTGTGACGATTAACCGTTTGGGAAACAGCGATTAAGGTGGGGTGTCCCAAAGATTGCGCCAGCGATTTCTCAATCAGGGCGCGTCCAATGCGTCCGTTACCATCCTCAAAGGGATGCACTAGCTCAAAATATAAGTGGGCAATCCCTGCGCGAACAAGCGGGGATTGCATCTGGCGACTCTCATTAAACCAGTTGATAAACTGCTCCATCTCATCCTGTATGGTATGCGATGGGGGCGCAACGTAGTGTACGGTCACTTGATCTTCATGCCGCGACACAATCCGCATCGGGTCTTCATGAAAACGATATTGGCCAATCGCCTCTAAATCAGTTCGACCATTCATCAACTGTTGATGCCAAGCGCACAGCGTTTCATTTGTGAGCGGGCTGTTAAAGTTGACGTATAGATCGACCATTATTTGAGCGATGCCGTTTTCTCGTGGGTGATTCTTTGAGAGCGGTGGTTTGAGTTGGAAGTAGCGTTGAATTGACGATTGTAGGCTGTTTCTGTCTAGGAAAACCCCTTCTATGGCCGAGGTATCTTCTGCCTCATTTGATAAAAAGGTTATCTTGATCTGTTCTTTGTTATCGGCCGAAAGCGCCCTTTGAACGCCAATCGCAATACCTGAAAGATGCAAGAATTTGCGCTCAAATTCCTCTAAAGCTGATGCGTCATAAGAAAAGTCTCGCCAATCTGATTGTTGCCAAGCGTAACGTGTTTTCATGGGCTGATGATTAAGGCGTTTCGATGGAATTGATCTACTGAAGAGCCAACGCTCTAAATAGTTTATGTATCATCATAACACCAATAGTGATACATAAATAGGCGTTTTATGTATCATCTGTGATAATCTATCCAAATTGAACGGAAATGTAGCTCAGTTAGGCACACAAGCGATCCAAACAGAGGTTGCCACAGCATAACACCGTTCAAACGCCACTAGCCCAGCAGCCTCTATTTGCATAAACAACCTACAGCCACGACAATCCACCTATCTCTTTAGTGACTGTATCATGACAAACCAATCCGCAAACCCTCTTTATAATCTCGCCGATCAACTCAACCAATCCTATAGTCAGGCCAAACTTCGCCGCCTCTGTACTTTTGTTGGGGTGGGTTCTGAAAATATTGAGCAGCATACTAAATTTGATCTCGCGCTGGGGCTGGTTAAGGAACTCCACCAAAAACAACAGCTAAACACACTCCAAAACATTGTTAGCGCAAAAGAGGATAAAGATTTAGGCCGCCCGAATGTTGAGTGGTATTTACTTTTTGAGCAAGCACAAAGTTTTTCTACTGCATCTGCTAAGTATTCAGTGCCTTTTGACTGGCGGATTGGAATTACGGTTCTGTTATTGCTTAGTTTAGCCGTCGGATTGTCCGTATATCGTCCTTCAGGAAACGTAAACAATGTCGATGTTGGTAACGAAAATGGGGTAGTAAATGTTGTTAGTGGCGATCAGATTAACAATATCAACCCTACCAATACCCCCGCTCCACCAACCGCAACGCCAACTCAAACACCAACGCCGACGCCCACACCGACTTTGTTCCCACCCACACAAGAGGGGGAAACGTTGATTTTGGTCGCTGATTTTGTTGATCCAGAGGGGGTTGATTCACAATTATTTACGCAAAATCTGATTGCTGATTTGCAAACCACGCTGGTCGATCATGCAAACATTCGTATTGAGTATTTGCAAACGGTCATTACGGCGGCTGAGGGAAGCGACCGCGCAATGCAAATCGCAGAAGACCCCGCGTTCAATGCGGATATTGTGATTTGGGGCAACTACACACAGCCGCCAGAGCCACAGGTGCATATTCATTTTGACATTGTTCAGGAGCAGGAAACTTATTTAGACACAGGGCTATACGAGCGACACGGCGGCGCACAGTTGCTCCAGCCCAGCATGTTCAACTTTCAGGTGGCGATGGGACAATATTTGGGCGAGATGGTAGCCTTTACGGCAGGGTTGATTTTGTTTGAGGATCGATCTTTTAATGAGGCAGTTGCCTATTTTGAGACGGCAGCTCAAGCGATTGACAAAGAGTTAGCGGTTGATTTTACACCTGCCATACGTTTTTATCGTGGCACAAACTTTCTGTATTTAGGGCGTGCAAAGGAAGCTCAACCTGATTTAACAGCGCTTGAACCGCTTGTAGCAACACAAATCGCAGCGTTTGAGCAAGGTGATCAAACGGCATTCGAGGGTAACCTGTTGTCTTCAATGCTCAACAACATCGGCTTGGTCTACGATATCTTAGGAGACAAGCAGGAAGCGCTCGACTTCTTCAACCAAGCCCTGCCTATTACACGCGACGTTGGCGACCGCTCTGGCGAGGCCTACACTCTCAATAACATCGGTGCCGTCTACGATGCATTAGGAGACAAGCAGGAAGCGCTCGACTTCTACAACCAAGCCCTCCCGATTTTCCGCGACGTTGGCCACCGCTCTGGCGAGGCCACCACTCTCGACAACATCGGTGGCGTCTACTCTGCATTAGGAGACAAGCAGCAAGC
>JBMZDF010000011.1:0-3726 GCA_049614105.1 Promineifilaceae bacterium (SeqCode) | reverse complement strand
GTGGAACTGGTAAATCAACCACCTCTCTTTCTCTATCCGCAGGTTTAGCTCGAATCTATAACAAGCGTGTATTACTTGTGGACATGGATCAGCGTTTCTTTGGCTATCATTGTCTCAATAATCGGCTTGATCGTTTTTTGTTTGACGTTGTCGAGCATTTGTATCACCATTTGGCCGCCACGTTGCACCATGCCAAAAATAGGTGGTTTATCATTTTCGGCCGTTCCACGACCTCGTTTACCCTTCAAACGTCGGCGGCGACCTTCGCGACCACGCTTTTTGACTTCGTCTGGCTGCCCTTTGTGGCCTGCAACCACATAAACTTCATCACATTCGACTTCATCTGTCAGTTCAACTGGCTTTTTTTGCTATGATGCCTTCTCGCAACTGGGTCGTCATTGCTTGTACATCATCTTTGTTTAGGCCCAACTCGACCGAGACTTGTCGATCACCGTTTGGGTCAAATCGTCAAAATGCGACTGGCAACCTTGACAAAAATATCTTTGCCGATGCTTCTGCGTGTTGTGAAAGCCCCTTTTGCTGATTACATAGCTCTGGCAATGTGGGCAACTAACTCGCTTGGGCCAGCGTATTTCTCGCACTTTTTCAAACATTTCGCATCGTCTATCAAATTTTGTATATTCAACATAGATACCAAGCGTAGTCAACCAACTGGATTTGTGCAAAATTTGACCTCCTTGGAATCTATCAAGAGCCAATTTTTATATCGCTTCAAACGAATTGAATTCGCTGGCGTTCACCTCTTTCGGGATTGCGCAGGGAAATCACTTATCTATCAATCATTGTGCCAACTTCTTTTGGGCGAGTGGCGCATGAACTGTTGAGAATGCGGGATTTAACCTAAGAGCTGTTTCAAAGTGGGTTTTGGCAACTACGGTATCACCCAATGCCCACAGGATTTCGCCTGCATGATAGTGTAGCATCGCGTCTTGTGTGCCAAGATGTTGTGCTTCGGTCATCATTTCCCATGCAGCTTTTGTCTCGCCAGTGTGGAACAATGCCCATGCAAGCGCATCAGCAGCATAGACAGTGGGGCGTTCAGCGTAGGTCGCTTTGGCTAACTGAAGCGCAGCTTCTGTATCGCCGTGTTCAATTTCAAAGTAAGCGAGTTCGAGATCGACATTCATGCCTGCCGTTTCGTTGAGTTGTTGGATAATGTGGACAAGATTGTATTGATTTTCGGCCGAAGCCAAATCCCCTTGCACCGTATACAAATCCCCCAACGCAATTGCAAATTCTGGTAATGGCAAGCGTTCAACCAATTGATTATAAATTCTTATTGCACTGTCAATATCTTGCTGTGCTGCAAGAATATTTGCTCGCCCTGCCAGCGCATATGGATACGCTGGTCGTGAAAATAACGCCCGTTCATATTCAACAGACGCTTTCTCCCAATCCCCACTACGAAAATAGAGATTGCCAAGCTGTACAGTCGCCCAGACACGTGCTTCACTGCCTGGCGTTCCTGTTTCCGAGGCCGTTTTCATCGCTGCAATTGCGCCGTCCATATCCCCATGCAGTTCACGTAGATAGCTCACCCGCGTATACGCATTGAGATCGGGACGTAGCTGCATCATCGCATCTACCGTTTCAATCGCATGATCATACTGACCCAGCTCCACATACGCATCAACCATCACGCCCAATACAGCCGCTTTGTACGGATTAAACGCACGTGCCTGCTCAGCCCACGCCAGCGCACTTGTAAAGTCGTGTCGTGCTGCTGCTAGAATTCCCTGCCCCAACAGGGCATCGACATGCTCTGAATCAAGCGACAGACTTTCATTCAATGCATTCTCAGCTAACACATAATAAGCTGCATCACCTGATTCACGAACGGCTTGTAAGTAGCCATGCGCGAGTGTTGCATGTGCGGTGGCTGATGCTGAGTTCTGTCGCACGCGTTCTTCCAAAATAGCGAGCGCATTTGGAGAGCTGATCTCATTTGCAACAACTGGTTTGGGTTGAGCGGCCGCCCAGCCTAAAATTACCTGCCGCAGACCCGCAAAAACAAATAGCCCTGCGGCTAATAGTGCTAGCCAACGCACTCGATATTCACGTGGACGATTGGATAATACGTGCATGAAAGAAGAATAGGCAGAAGCATGAGGCTTGCTTCTGCCTAATGAAGGAAAGGTGTTCAGAGGAAATCGACAAGCTGTGGTATGTAGTTTGCCAATGCGATTGATATGATTGGCCGAGGAAGTGTACTGAAATGCCTCTTCGACCAGTCTACGCTAATCTTCTTTGCGACGGTTTACAAAGAATAGGAGTGGCAAACCAAGTAAAACTGATGCACCGCTGGCGGCAACGACTGTTGCTGCTTCTGGGTTTTCTTCGATTGCTGCGCTAACTGAACTATTTTGCATAGTAACGGGGAAATACTTTGTCAAAATGTTCTGATGTTGATGGTTTGCGCCAGATTGTGCTGTGGCAAGATAAGGGAACGTGCTTCGGAATGGCAAGTCATTTTCATCAACGCCTTCATCCAAAACAGGAATTAAACCTGCGTTAAATGTGAAATCTTTGCGATTGTCCAAAACATTGTATGCTGCACCTGCGACTGCCAAGAGTTCGATTTCAACAACATCATCAATCAGACGACGACCATTGGGGAAACCACAAGCATCACCGCCCAGTACACCCAAGCGACTCGGTGTTGGGTGGCAGGTTGTGCCTTTAATATCTGTATTGATGCGAATCATTTCTGCGGGAACCACATTTGCTGGACGATTGACATTAAAACCTGCGGGAAGTGGTGCAGGCCCACCTGCCGTCGTGACGGTAAATGTATCGGTTAGCATCATGCCTGTGAGGAAGATATCGAAAATGTCGCCACGACCAGAGCGCGGTGTGCCAACTGTATAGTCACTGTTATCAGGCAGTGGAACTGCGTAAAGTGCATTCAACAGTGTGCCGAGCTCTGGGCTTTCGACAGCGCCTTGTAGGATGGGGCCGAATGTTGGGTGTGTGTAGACGCTGAGATCGGCCGAAGGTGGAATCGAATTAAACGCATCTTTCAACGCAAGCGGAATTACAGCTTCATTGACAAGTGGCATTCCCAAACGCGAGACTTGTACCATGTCGCCAGAATGCGTTTCTGCGCCGAGTGCGCCAATTGTGCGGGTTGCACTGCGACGTGCAGCTGACCAAATGCCAAGTACTGGCTCAGCACCATCTTTCAAACGCGAGATAGGTGCTTCAATGACAATACTGTGAACATTGAATCCAGAGAGAGAATCAAGGGGAAGATTTTTTGCACCTTCGCTATACCCAATCGGGGCTGCTTGCCCGCGCAGCGTTAACAGGTCAAAAACCTGTAGGTCAACCCAGAACGGATCATCAGACTGACCTGCAAAAATTTTGAGGCTATCACCACCATTATTAACGATGCGGGTTGCTTCAGCTTCAAGTGCAGCATAGTTAGGGGTTGACTTAGGGCCAATATTAACAGGTGCAGTGCGCTCGTTTGCGATCAGTGTATTAACCGTTCCATTTTCTAGTGTCTCAGTCAACGTATAAGTCTGGACACGGTTCCAAGTTGCATCGTTGATCGAGTTGATTGGCCCTGTGTTGTAAAGGAAGGTCGCAGGATTCTGGACACTCACATGTGCCTGAAGCGTATAAGTGATGTCAGGATTGGCATCGCCATCATTATCCACATAGATATCATAAAGGACATGTGGATCAAACTCGAAATAGTTC
>JBMZDF010000010.1:0-31453 GCA_049614105.1 Promineifilaceae bacterium (SeqCode) | reverse complement strand
GGGAGTGCAGCACCGCCACCTTGCTCCTTGTGTCGTTGCCAACGCAACAACAGCGTCTCCACACACGTCTGATATAGTTTGGCACGAGCGTTAGGCAAAGTTCCATGAAACGTTTGCACCAATGCCATAATCGTCAACAGCATTGGATTCTGTGCAAGTGGCTGCAACTTTTTTCGACGTGTCGCCTGTTGTAATGCGCCGCTCTTTTGTGGTGCATCCTGTTTAGGAATCTCACCTGCATCAACTAATCCATAGAACCAGCTTGTAACAAATGTATCAATTTGTTCTTGGTTAAGAGGCTGTAATGTCTGGACTGGCCACTTACGAGGCATTTCGCTTGCTACAAACGATAAGACCCGACAGGTGACAACCCAACGACAGCGGCCGTAAACACCGTTTGTGAGACTCCCAATCGCCTGCCAAACAGCGGATCGTCTACCAATCGGCACTTCATCCACACCGTCTAGCAAAAAGATAACACGTCCTGCCTGTGCTTCAGATCGCAACAGCTCAACCGTCGCTTCTAGATCGTTAGCACATAGATGTTCAACTATAAAATCGAAGATAGCGGTTGGGTCACTTGCCGTAAATGTGCTTTGTGCAAAGTCGCGTAGCGTGACGGTGACGGGAATCAGCTTGGCATGCGTCCAGTGGCGAGTTTCCGCTGTTGACTCATTACTAGCGGCTGTCTCATCTATAAAACCGACTTTCCAAGATAGTTTTTGAAGCCAGTTTGCTTCTGGCCATATTAGAGCATTGGACAAACATAACGCGAGATAGCGCAGAAGCGTGGATTTTCCAGATCCAGGGTCGCCGAGCAAAACGATCTGCGGATTAGCATGGATGTTTGCAAGGGCAGCATGCGGACGAGGCATACGACCTTGTTCAAGTTGCAATCGCATTGCGTGCTCACCGTTTGGTTTGAGCGAACCCGAATTCAAATTGATAAACACTTGCCCTAGACCAAAATGCCCACTCTCTTGCTGAGTTGGATCGAGTGGGCTGAGCGATAGACGTGTACATTGACGTTGAACCCAATCAAAATATGGTTTCAATATCTTTGCTGCGTCTGGCTTATCCTCTACTTGTATCACCCGCACCGCTGTGCCTTCTAGTGTTTCGGTGATGACGCTGTCTAGCTGCTTTGTAACTAATTCAATCCGCTGCACGGAAGTAACTTGGTTGGCATACGCGAGCACGTGCTGCCACTCTTCATCGGCCGCGAGCGCTTGTCGTAGCGTCAACAGCAGCTTTTTGAGTTTACTAAGGTGGGAGTCAGGCCATTTGAGCGCTTTCACCAGCTCAGGCGGCACAGGTTCACTATCACTAACGTAACTAATCACATGTCTTGCCATCAACTGGCGCAGCGCATCTTCATTTTTTGCTGTCAAGTCATGGAGTTGCATGCGCCAGCCAAGCAACATGTCACCATTGTTTGCAAGCGCATCAATTTCGTTCAAACCGCTTTGGACAGCAGTCAGTAGCAATTTATCCTGCTCCCGCTTGCGCAAACGATTTTTAATCTGTGTTGAAATTGGCTCGGCCCCAACGTATTCAACCACCTTGTCTGCAACAATCCCGCCCAGTTGAACTAATCCAGTTGTAAGCGCCGTTGCCAGCGTCATTGTCGGTTCCATTTGATCCCTTAGTTAGTTTGCCTTATTCACTACGCTTGTAAACTTTGTCGCCAGCCGCCCAGTAAGCGGCCGACCTCCGCAGCCATCCCTGAAACATAGCGATATTGTTTGCTCGTAATCAGCTTCAAATCGTGGCGCGGACGTAGATTAGCGGACGCAACGATACACGTTGTGGACGTTTTGATAGTGTTTCATTTGGGAATTTTACGTTTGCAGCTTGGCAAGAAAAGAGGGGACACCCCCAAACCCCCGAGTCAGAATCCAGAAATCCAGAATTCAGGAACCAGAAACAACGGAGGCCACAACCCGAAAACCAATATAGTTGACGGAACTGAACGGATAGCTGAAGATGCGGGCGCCCACACGCGCGTAAACTGTACTGTTGAACCACGCGCCGCCACGCAGCCAATACCTGCCATCATTGCGTACAGTATTAGACCACTCCCATACATTACCACTGATATCGATTAAACCAAATGGAATACTTGCTCCCAGAGGGTGCATCGCGACAGGAGAGGTTTTTCCGATATTCGATTCTAGAACATTTGCTCGCTGCGTAATCGTTTTGATCGCATTTGTTGGGGTAATAGGAACCGCCCGTTTATCCCATGGGTAGCGGTTTTCCTGTTCACCACCTGCGATTCGTACCCACTCCGCATCACTTGGCAAGCGCACCTGTTTAATGCCTGCGGCGTGTAAACTGGTCACAAGGTCGCGCTCGGTTTCCACGAGCGTTTTATCCTCTTCCGTATAGCGGCGCAGCAGCGAGGAAAACCAAGTACAATACGCCTGTGCTTCATACCAACTGACGCCCACAATAGGATTGCCGCGACGTTCTTTGCCAAAGTCGGCGTGCCGCCAATAGCGTGGTGCAGTAACAGCCTCCTCGCCACGATAATTGGGATGTTTTTCCACACGCCATCGCCACGCTTCGCTTTCCTCGCCACCCCAATAGGCTGGCTCTTCGTACCCATCGGCCGCCATAAAGAGCGCAAACTGTGCATTGGTAACAGGATACTTGGCCGCGTAAAGGTCAATCTTCCCATCCCCGCATGCAGGGCAACGTATCCAACGATTGATATCTTCAGGTGGGCCATGCAGTGCATCCCACTGTTGCGCGGCTGCAAAGCGTTCCACCGGTGAGAGGGTGATATCGGTCATGCATGTATACAGTTGGTTAATCACCTTGCGACGCATTGGCACAGGCAAACGCGCCCCCGCATCAACCGCGCATTGTCCCGCTAGGACAAGCAAATTGTTGTCGAGCAACGTCTGAATAAAACGGTTGCGTCGGCGTGGTGAGCTACCCAATCCAGGATGAGCCGCAGCCAGCAGAATCACCTCATGCCACCATTCATCGCCCGCGTGCGCAACAATCGTGGCAAGCATTTCAGCTTCCGTTTGTTCTACAAGCGCGGTAGCCGCCAAATATTCTAAGAAGTTCTTGTGCGAAAATGCATACGTTTCAGGGTCTTGCTCGACATAAAGGCCGCTGCGCTGATGCGCCACGTTGAGAAAGCCTTTAGCCCACCGATGCTTTTCGGCCAGCGTTGCGCCTTCTTCCTGCTCAAAATACTCGGCTAACTCGGCATGTACAGCATTGCGCGTGACCTCTGTTTTGCCCTGCTGCTGCATCCATTCAGCCAAATGAATGAGCGCTCGTGTTTTCATCGCGATTGCATCGTCCTCATCGTAAACTAGCTGGGTTGTTCCCGTCATCAAGACTAGCTCACGGCTATCAACCGTATCTGGACGACTCATATCCCAAAAGCCGAGCATGAGTTTGACCAACTCTTGATAGACATCAACACGTCGTTCGGGTAGCGTTGCACCACGATATTTATAGACAAGCAGCAAGGTTGTGCAAAATAGCGGGTTGCGTGTTAGCTCATCTAAGCGGGTGCGGCTGTGAATATCTTGCAGCAATTCGGCCGCATCCTCACGTTGGCGCTTGGGCGTTCCACCAAATTGACGGATCAGCTTGCGGATCAGCCCGTCACGCCCTGTAGGGGTTAACGGCTGCACGTTGCAAACGATTGGTTCGGGTAAGTAGCGGGCAACCTCATCATACCCTTTGGGGCGTGACGACAACACAAAACGGTTGCCCTTGCCACGATGATGTTTAATAAATGCGTTGACAATTTGTGCCACTTGTGTGCGTGCGCTGCGGTCGGCAACCTCATCAAGTCCGTCAAACAAAACAATACAGTGCCCATCCTGTAAACGGTTGTGAAAGAAGTTGGGTGGGAACTCGATCTCATTATCTCGGAAATGTTGTTCGATAAAGTTGCGCAGCGGTCGCGGTGCGATGTTGGTGTACTTACGGGCCTGTAGATAGCGGCCGAAGTTGCGCAGCGGGATCAGAATTGGCAGCAGCGGATCACCTTCCCATGCCAGCCGTTGTTTTGCTTCACCACGCGCAAAGCATAGGGCAAGATGGCGCAGCAACGTGGTCTTGCCAGATCCCGGATCGCCTCTGAGTAGGAAAACTTCATGTTCGGCTAAGACGTTTTCAATCGTCTTTAAACTATGCCCTTTGCCATACGCGCGTCGCTGATTTTCAAAGTCAATGAGGTCGTGCCCCATTAACTCAGCACGTTTCGATGGATCGTCTACTTGTAACGGGACAAAAACAGCGTCAAGCTCTGCGCCTTTGACCAAACTATCCCTTCCAGAAGGCGTAACAAACACAAATGAAAGCGTGCGGTGTTTGTCGCGCACATGGGAGAGGTATGAGGTTAGTGCCGTTGTATCATCAATTGTACTCAAGCCATAGTAGCTGTTGAGTGCGGCCACACAGGCTTCGATGCGCTCTAGCCCTCTGACGGTCAACGAGAGGTAGTCACGTACTGATATGTTGTCCGCATAGGCGATTAAGCTGCCCCAGATCTCATCCCCTGCAAGCTCTTGGCGCAAAGCATATAGGAATTGAGCTAAGAGAGGACGCTGACTGCTCGGCCAGTTTAAGGCACGATAAAGTTCGTTTGGCACCTGACTCGGATCTGGCGCTTCGATAATCAGCGCGGTACGTGCAACCATATCGCGCAGCGGCCCGCCTAATTTACCCGTTCCCGTTAGCTGATCGAACCCTGATTGCAGTAGGAAGGCGGTTAACTTGTTTTCGTCTTTGGTGGGCGCGTCAAGTGATTCAAGCGCATTTGTAACCGCTTGGCGTAGGTTATTCCGTGCTTTGCGGCGATTGTTGCCTAGAATTGATTCAAAGCGATTTTTGATAGGGTCAAGCAGCGGTTTGGCAACGCTGTCTTCAGTTAGATTCCAACCGATTTGTGTGAGTCCAGCACCAAGAAATGTGGCGATAGCGGCCGATGTGATAGCAGGCATCTGGCAACCTCCATAATGTGAGAAGTGTCGTCTATGTGTCGCGGATGGTATGACATTGTTTATGGAAGTGCCAATGGGGAAAAGCGTTTTCGAGGTTGTCAGTAATCAGTATCTACGGGGTTGTATGGGGGACGTTTTCGGCCGAATTCCTAACAATTCGGCCGATATGCTTATAGTCTCAACTAGACGCCCTCTGCCTGGTCCGCTTTCATTTCAACTTGGATGGGCATTTGATTCCACTCTCGACCGTCCAAAAGACGTCCCGCATTCTTTTTGCCAACGCGATAGACTTGATCTGCTCCGCATGGCTTTCGATTCGTGTATGCGCCCTGTGGAACGTCTGCCAAATCCAACCCACTGCTTAACCATTGTTCATGTGCTATCCACGCTCCCCATTGTTTAAAAAAGAACGGCACACGAGCATTGGTGCATTGTTCGCGGATGCTTCGCACCCAATCAGGATTCATCGGGCGTGCATGGTGGCCTGATTCCCCACCGACAATTACCCAATTTATGCTATCTAGCCATGTTAGATGAACCGATGGTGCTAAGTTTTGGTCGAATTGCGCAAGGTCAATTTGACTGACTAACGGCTCAATCGAAAGAAAGCGAATAGTAGCAGGAACTCTGAGAAGCTGCGGTATCAAAGTATCGGCCGAATCTTGGCTGCCTACACTCGTACCCACCCAGACATTAGAGGGCCAATTGGTCAACCATGACTTAGGGACCATTCGTGTAACGTTGCTTGGGCGCTTGGTCAACATTTGAAAGTCAAGATTTGCATACATGCCGTTTGAGATGTTGGCAAAGAAAATGTCTCTGATTTCGCCCGTTGTCGTCAATTTTAAATCTTTCCCATCTAATGGATTCGGCCGAATCGAAGATTGCTCAAGTGGCATAGATTTTTCAAAGATGTCACCCATGCTCATGCAAAAAACTTTGACCCGCTTATTTTCTTTAACCGCCTTACGTTGCCATTTTGCGAGATTGGAGAACGCGCTTTTGATTGCTCGACGAGGAACGTCATTTCCCCAGTGTAATGTGGGGCTTTTTGTCATATTGCGCTTATCGTGTTTCTCTGCGTAGCAATTGTCGCAACATGGGTTGTTTGCAACCTTGACGCATCCCCACCAAAAGTTGATTGTATTATCGGTCCACTCGATTTTTGTATTTGTTCCCATTTTGAAACCTTGATATGTTTTCGGCCGAAACGGTTCGTCACGATGTTTCGGCCGAATTAGATTATTCGTTTCCCCACTCACCCGCGTTGATGAGCTGCATAACGCGACGTTGTGCAGTTGTACGGCTTACACCAATCTGCTTGCCGATGGCCGAATAGTTGGGCGTGCCGTCTGATTTGAGGCATTCGCCTGCGTTGAGCAGTTTGAGGATTGCAGTGTGCGTTTCGTCCATTTTGAGTGTGCGTTGCAGTTGCGGTTCAGGCTGTGCATTTTCGGCCGAATGCACAGTAAGCACGCGCTGCACAGTAGGTGGATGCACATGCATATCTGTCTGTGCATGCACAGGTGCAGGGAGCGCACGCTGTGCATCCTCTGTGCGTTCGTGCAGTGTGCGGTCAATGAGCGCACGCTGTTCCTCAACCGTGCGTTCGGCCGATTCTGCACGGTTGGTCAAGTGTGCAACTGCTGCATGTGCATCGTCTAATTTGGTGAGCAGGTCAGCGTGCGTTGTTTCGGCCGAACGCACAGACTGTTCATCCTGTTCATGCAGCACATGGAACAATCCGCCCAACAAATAGGCGACAGGCTCCAGTAGTACCAAGTTCTGTGCAATACCCTCCAAGTTGAAATAGCCAATCCCAACGACGAGCGCGATGAACGCTGTTGCGACAACCATGGGCCACCACATCTTGCGCCGCCAGAATTCAACGGCAGCATGCCCACTTAACGCACCCGTGAGGATGTAGGTCGCCCCCGCCGTAATTCCTGCCAAATTAGACTGCCAAGGCGTGTTGAACTCCCTGGCAGTCATGTTGCCGAAAAATAGTGCAGGCGCAACCCCTGCGATGAGAACAGCAAGCATGATCGCCCAGTTGTAGATCACTTTCATGCTTGCACCTTTGCGTTTTTGGCCAAAATAGCACTGATACGCTGCTGGCGTTCCCAGTCAATCACAAGTCTGGCCTGCCGTTTACGTGTTGCCGCTGTGCCGCCCACATAACGCGCAATCGAACTTTGTGATGTGTACCCTTCCGCAATCGCATCAAGCATCTGGAGAGCAATTTCCCGCCCTACCCCACTAGGGTGTAAGTCAGCCTCCCCCGGTTCGGAGCGGTTCGGCAGTTCGGTCGAACTGGTTCGGGGCGGTCGAACTGGTTCGCGAACTGGTTCGGGGCGGTTCGGAACTGCTTCACAGATCTCCGCTTGGAGTGGGGGGGCGTCGTGCGTCATGCGGTGGCGCGGCGTTGCCCGTGCGGTTGGTCGGCGTTGAGTGTTGCGCTTTGGCTTTTTCTTCGACTTCTTCTTCTTGGACAACGGTTGCGTTGTGCGCTGTGTGGTAATTGCTGGTCGAGGTGCAGGCAGTGCAAGCACGTTGTTCGCCGTGCGCTGTGCATGCGCACGCGCAACCTCCAAATAGCCTAAGTAAACGGCTGCTGTGTAGGCAGTGCCCGAAATGAACATGATCGCCAATACGATTTGCACAGCAAGCCAGAGTCTAGTTTCGATTGCACTCGTGGCGACCGCTTCGGCCACATCGTTTCGTGCGATTGCTTGCGCTTTGGCGATTTCGAGATTGCTTAGCTCTAATTGCACACGTGCAGCGTCCGCAATGGCGGTTACAGTTGCGTTGGCTGCGGCAACCGCAACCGCACGCTCCGCGTTGGACTGTGCAGTGAACGCATTCGCCTGTGCAACCTGTGCGTTGGCGATGGCGGCCACTTCGGCCGAAATCTGTGCACTCTGCACGGTCGCCTGTGCATCAATCGTTGGCTGCACACTGTACGCAACGAACGAGGTTGCATGTGGGGTGAATTGTGCGAACGCACTGTTCGGTGTTGCTACGTTGCCCAGAATGGTTATCAGGATGCCCAGCAGGATAAAAATCAAGAGTACAGCTAGAAGAATGCGCAGGCGGCTAGAGCGCGGCTGCGGGTTGTATGGGACTTGCTGTGTATAGTACGGAATTGGTCGTGTCATGCTTTCTCCAAATAATTGAGATTTTGTGACATCGACCGTGTATAATGGAGGATGTCTATGCCCTGTTTATGCATTTGGTTTGCTGCCTTGTCTGCATGAATGGGGTGTTTTCGTTTCTGGTTAACAGGTTTCTTGTTCGTAGCGTTTCCAGTTGCCGCCGTTCGCGATGAATTTGTCCAGCACAGAACGCTGAATGAGGTGTATAGGGGGACCTTTTCGGCCGAAAGTGCCGCGTTCACTAGCCAGACGATCTGTGCGGATCGCTTTGCTAATTCCCCATGAACTGTAATTTGCATATGTGGCTGCCTCTCCAATGGTGAGATAACGATCCAATGAGCTGCACAACGCATGTTGTACGATGCTGCACCACTCAGGATGTATGATTTTTTGGGTATCTAAATTTTTCCAGTTAAGCGGATCGCTTAACCACCAAACAAATCTGTGTGCATCAACTTGCTTTGTTGGTCGGTTACGGCGGTAATACGTGGTGCAATATGGTTTGCCCGTCGCGAGTCGCGCTGCGGCCTGTTTGTTGATACCGAGTCTTCGGCCGAATTCTCGCATCGAGATAAGTTCCGCAGGCTTCTTGATGTTGACAGTTTGTTTGATGATTGCGGAAGTTGTGCGCCCCTGCTGCCGTGCTATCAGGTCAAGAGGGGCGTTGCCAATTGACCGACCCAACCGCCTACGCTCGGCCTTTGTCCATCGGCGGCGGTGTCGCTCGTTGCCTGTGGTGTCGGCCGAACCGAACACGATACTCATGAGTCCTCCTGTTGCTGTGGTGTGACCCTTTTTCTTAACTTTACTGTGCGAGCTTTCGTTAACATGTAGTCCCCATAATGCATGCCACGCCGACGCGCTTCTGCTGAGTCGAGTGCTAATTGCGCATTGAGTTCTCGAAAGGTGTTGTGTTTTCGTTTTTGTGAAGCCATTTCTCTCCCTAACTAAAAAAAGACATCGTCTTCGGCCGAAACTGACTGCATTGCTTCCAAATCAGCGCAGAACGGACAATTCTCTAAGTCAAATGTGCGTTCCCCGCACTTATGACAAACGGGCAACGAAGCTAATTTGGCTCTGCGTCGCAAGTTTCGTTTTTCCCATAACGCCTGTTGAGCAGCTAGCGGAAGCATCCGCACACTGACCCTGTGGCCCTGTGGCTCCTTGAGCATTTCGGCCGATTGCAACTCCTTGAGATGCTTTGCAATATCCGAAACGTTCGGAAAGTATGGAGAACCTGCCATATGGCGAAGTACGGCGGCGTTCAAAACATCATCTGGGATTGAGACAAAAGCCATTGCCAGCAATCTCCAACGGTCAGCAGGAATCTTTCTGCGCTCCGCATAATTTGCTTTTAGCAGGGTGAAGGCTGGACGTAGTTCGACTTTGGCTTTGATCGCCGTTGGTTGGATCTGAATTAAGTTATTCATGCAAAAACCTCGTCAAATGAATCTGCTGCCGTGATCGACGGTGGATACTGTGAGGGATGCCCGTTTGGAGTGTGTTTGGGGCGTGGTTTCCACGAAATTGATCGATCAATTTCGTTCAGGATGTTGCCAGCACTGGGTAACTGGTTATTTCTTCGGCCGAAACTGGCCGAATACCAGTAGTTATTACCCTGCAACCCAAAGCCCTGCCGAATTTGTTCGGCCGTGTGACCGCAATCTCGTAACCGATCCACTACGTCTAGCAGTTTTTGCCGTGATGTGTCTGTCATCTTGCGAGAGCTTGCGACTGTCACCTCACAGATTGCTTCAAGGATTGGATCTGACGTGGTTGGCTGCTTTGGTTCAGGAACTGGCTCAATTTGATTCCAAGTGTTGAAGGCTTGGAAATGTGGGGGAAGGTCTTCTTCTTTCTTCTCTCCCCTTTCTTCTTCTTCTTCTTTGCTTCTAATTGCTTCTAATTGCTTATATGGCTCCTGACCTCTGGGAGCGAGTTCCTGTTGAGTTCCTGTTGAGTTCCTGTTGACATTGCCATTACAGGAACTAGACCCCGTGTTTTGTTCCTGTTGTTCCTGTTGACGGTTTGAAGCTGTTCCTATTGACAATCCAAGCGACTCGGCAATTGCGGTTAACAGGAACAAAATATCATCATTTGTTCCTATTGATGCTTTTCGTTGTTCCTGTTGACCTGTTTCAACAGGAACAATCATGGCATTAGCGGAACTGTTTGATAGGTTTTGTTCCTGTTGACCTTGTTCCTGTTGACTTTGTTCCTGTTGACTTTGTTCCTGTTGACGGTCAATAGGAACAGGTTTCACCTCAATAGGAACTTCAAGAGGAACTGTAGTAGCTCCCCTATTTGACGTGAGATGACGTGCAAACGGTGTTGTTGTTGGCAAGGTGATTCTGTAGGCTGAGGCAGAGCCTTTTGTGCCACGTCGGATACGTTCAATCTCGCCTAGTTGACTAAGCTGGCGAAATAGTTTGCCGATGTATCGTTCGGTGACATTCATAATCTCAGCCAGTTTTATATAGCCGGGGGCGGGATCGATTACCAGACCTTCAGCTGCTCGACCTGCCATAATACGGAGAAGGCGTTCCGCCTTACCCACTGCTTTGCTGTGATAGAGCACAGCGTCATGCGCAATTCCACTCATAATTACCACTCAAGTAATGCAAAATGACCCTGCTAAACAACAGGGATAATGTCGAAGTGCCGCTCTAACATCTTTATCGTCCACTCACCGCCGCTAGCGGTTTTGATGACAGGTGCTACATAGCGGCTGGTGCTGCCTAGCAAGTTCATCTGTCTGTTATTAGAAGGTTGCCGTCGGCCGTCCTTCATGTCGTGTAAAACAACTGAAATCACAGTATCTGTTGCCCCGTTGTGCTTGTTCGTGATTTGGCTGCCAATTGGAAATCTGCTGCGTGCAGCCTTTAGTTTGGTATTTGGTTTTCGACCCATTTAAGCTCCCCTCACTGCTAACCCTCTCGATAGTTCTTGATATATCATGATGTTTTCTCAATATTGGTTACGACTCAGGTAACGCAAAATGACCCTGTTAAGCAGGGTCAACGAATAGACAGGTGATTAAAATAGGCTAGGGAAAATTGATGTACTAAAGTTGTCTCGGCCCTGTACGAGCCGAGACAAACAGTTCTGTTATTCAAAGTATTCTCCTTGGTCTAGCCCTGCCCGTCAGAGCTAGAGTTGATTTCGGCCGAATTTCCTTACCCCAATTTCACTGGAGCGACCTAGAACATCAAGCCACCATGCAACGGGTTATGAAGGGGTTGCCTCACTCAAAAACCTAATACAATCTGATAAATCCCCAATGTTAGGGAAATGATGCTTGTTTTCCCCAAGCATATGGCGCATTGCGGCTTGCGTTAATGTGTCGTCAGGTACATTTTTGAACGTGCTCACAAGCAGCATCCAACGGTCTGAGGTAATTTGAATACGGTCTTCGTAATTTGCTTTCAGTAGTAGAAAAGCAGGTCGTTTTTTCTGTTGTTTATCTTCTGCCATAAATTTTTCTTTTTGAATGACTTATCCAAACTCTCTGGATAAGAGTTTGGATAAGCTGCAAAGAAGGGGCCGAATTTCCTCACAAGGGATTGAGACCACTACCGTGAGGGTGTTTGCTTTCTAGGCGTATGTTGTCGTTGTTGCTGACCACTCTAACGAAATGCCTTTGCTATCTTTTTTCCCGCTGTGGAACTCCTCAACAAGCCCATCTTCCATCAAACGCTTAACAAGGTCTGATGCTTGGCCAACTGTGATCGGCATTCTGAGATAAACGTTGGCACTATCTTCACTGCGCTCGACGCAAATAACGTGATCGTTTTTGACACACTTAAATAGCTTCTTTTTCATGGGATTTTTGCTCCTATCCAAAGCGGACGATGCCGCAAAATTTGTTTGATTCTCCAAATAGACTTAAGCCATTTGATGGTTTCCCGTTTCATCCTTTCGGAATCATCAGACGTGATACACATCACGTTACGGTTTCGGCCGCACCATCATTTCGAGAGTGCAGCCGAGCTAGGTACTGGTCGATTTTTTCATAATCGTTAATCGACCTTCTTACCGTTGTGGGAAAGGTTGCCAGCATTGGGAAATCTGGGGGGAATGCGATGTAGACAATTTCTATGTCGGTCTCTGGTTGGTTAGTATTCATTCTGATGTTGCCTATTCTTTGCCGCGCTGGATTTCTTCCATGTCTTTGTTGGTTAGTTGGTTCGACCGATGCCTACCGCCTGATGTTGCTGTTAACAACAAGAGCAGTATGAATGCGCTGCCAAGCACGTAGGGGTGTGTAATCAAATCAAACATAATTGGCCCCTATTTGCCGTAACCATTTGCAACCGCGTAGTTAAGCATGGCAACTAGCTCCTTAGCATTTTTCTCTGTCATTGCGTCGGCAATGGTGAAGCGGGATCCATGTTCGCTGCTCTCGAACACAACTTTGTTTCCTACAAAATGAAATTCGTCTTTTAGCTGTTCTACGCTCATGTGGTGTTCCTTATCCTTGGTTATTGGTGCAGGGGTTTTTAAACCCCTGCTCTTTCGTATCGTGCCGATTTGTTTCGGCCGAAGCGGTACGTGCCATTCAAACGCCTGCCGCTCATGGAATGGCGCTGAAACAAGCTGGCTATAAGTGCGTTACTTGTTGTGCTGGCAGTACGGGCAGGCTGGGGGGGTGCTTTTGTTATGCTCAACTTCTTCAAAACAACAGCGTGCGTATAAGTTCTGTACGCTCCATGCTTTCCACACGGCACAAGTTCAACAACAGCGCCGCTTTCTAATGCTTCATCATGCAAACGTTTGGCGGTTTCTTTTGAAACGCTGTAACAAATCGCACCAAATCGAGCAGAGTAATATCTGTTAACAATCTGTCCATTCTCATCAAGTGAGACTTTCACTGTCATTCGGTTGAGATGTTTGATAGTTGGTAGCATCATGTCTGTTATTCAAAGTAGAACCGATACCTCTCAGACCTTTGCTAAAGTTGTCACACGTTAGCGAGATGTCGAGAGGAGCCTGAGAGGTATGCGGTTTAATGAGTGGTAATCGAACTTGGAGAAATGTTAGGTTCTCGCTGTTATCGTGTGACATGAATAGTATATTGTAATTCAAGAAGAAAGTCAATGTACGATTTCAACTTGATTTTTGTGTTGACCAACAACATACTGTTATCATGCGACCAATGGCTAGAACGGAAGAACACAATGAAAACTGGGGTGGTGCACGCCCAAATGCAGGGCGTCCACGCCTTTATAATGGCAAGCGGGTTGTTCGGGCTGTAACGCTAACTGAAGCAAGGCTGGACTTCATGCTAAATAAATATGGACAACGCAAGTTGTCTGAGAGCATAAGGTCATTGATAGACCTAGACCAACGTGCTGCCGAACATAATGTCGACTTATCTGCGCTTCTAGAGCGTGAAATAGAGAGGGTGAAATCGGCCGAAGACTAAAGTAGTATGATGTTCGGTCGTTCTAAATTGAATAAGGTGGGAGCCAATTTATTATCCCTGAGGAGGGATTTGGAAAATCAGTTGATCGTAAGGAGAAGGTAATTGCCGACATTTCATGACACAACACCAAAAAGCTGCCCGCCTGCGGATGCCAAACCAAGATCAGTGGTTTTGCATCGTCTTGTGAAAAATAATCCTCCTGTGCCAAAAGACTTTGTCATCTGGTCGCAAGATCCAACCAATAAACATAGAGCTAAAAAGATGCTCAAACAGAATCCAAACGATTGCAAGGTGTTTGCGTTGTCAATGTACGTTGAAGAAGGCTTAGAACGTTGGCAAAAAAGATTCCCTCGAGCTATGAAACATTTTGCAGGATGGGCGGAAGTGCATGTAGACTTAGATTCTGGCGAAGTAAAACAAACATCAAAGGATCAGAGTCATTATTCCTTGTGGCCATATACTGAATGTGATTTGCATGATAAGGTAAATCACGTGAAGGGATTGTGACCATGCTACCTATTGATACACGTCTTGGTGAACTAGATATATTTGAAATCTATGAATACATGGATGGCCCACGATTATTTGCTGCTCGGGACGTAATTGGAACATCATTTCTCGTGTACTGGATCGATGAATCAGACGAAAGTAGCGGGTGGCTCTACTTACCTATTTCAGGTAAACGATTAAAGCAACTTCGCCGCAAAAAACGCTCATTACGTTGGGCTTACATGAACCCTGAAATGAGCCATTATTATGTTGTATATACTCGCTTTGATGATGAGCCCGATGTAGTGGACTTTGTCCCCAAACAAGAGATCGATTTAGAATTTCTTCCGCCAAAAGACTTTTACATTGAGTATGTTGAGGTCATCAATAAAAAAGTAGATGCTTGGAGCTTTGAAACAATACTGAAAACGAAGCAAGCGAACGGAACCCCAAACGCGAGGGTACTTTCAGATTTTATTGATGTGTTTCGCGAGTTGATTGAGCCGCTGATGCAAAATGCGTCAGGTAGCCACCATTTTAAGCCGCAACTGTATCCGATAGGTGCCGACCCAGGTTCGATTGAGGTGCAGTTTGCGACAAATGATGACGAGTTGGTATTAGAATCACTTGTCTTGGTTGCTGAGCTAGTAGACATTTTGAATGTAAACGATTTACAGGCTAGAATCTTGACAGGTCAGGTCAACCCATATCGATTAAAAGATTTTTTAACATGTATCTCTAGCAATCGATTGACCGTAGATATTATTCCCAAGCTGGCAGTTAATGGTGGAAAAATCTCCTTATCGGATGATAATGTAGCTCACTGTTTGAGCCTTCTGGAGAATGTCGAGGCAACTATTATCGACTCCAAACATGTCCCTCAGGCAAATGATTTAGATAAAGTTCTTGAGATAATATTATTAATTGACAAGGGCATCCCACTCACACCAGACACAATTGACGGATTAACCTCTAATCGCCAAGTAGACTACTACAAACATGCGGCTAGGACCCTTAGCTTGACTAACCGCTCATATCGACTTACGCCGGCTGGACGTTATGTGAATGCACAAGCAGACAAAGAGTCGAAATACCAGATCCTCGCTGATAGATTTGAGAGCACGGAGTTTGGATGGGCGTGGATGAAGTGGGCTAGGGTTAAATCAATGGTGGAATTAGATCCCACAACTGCTACTGCCTTTCTAAACCACTCTGCTAGAGGATTGGCAGACGGTACAAAACGAAGGCGTTCAACAGCCCTTTCATCTTGGTTAACCAAACTTCAACCTCATCATCGAAAAAGCGATATAGTAAATACTCAAAACAACTAAACACAAATTAGCGCGTAAATGAATTGGGATAGCAGTTGGAACAAGAAATTTCATAAAGCGTTATTGGAAGCGTTTACACTCTCATCACTTAAACAAATGGTGAATTTTGGGTTGAGGAAATCATTGCCCAAGATAGTCAATACAAATGCCTCATTAACGGATATAGTATTTGAACTAATTGAACTGGCCGAACGTGAAGAATGGGTATTTGATTTACTTGAATCAGCGCGAAAAGCCAACCCTGATAATAAAGATCTCAGAGACTTTGCGGAAATAGTCGAGAGTGCGGTTCATTCAACACCTGAGGCAGCTCGTTCAACACCTGAACGGCCAACGATAGATGATGAACAAGATAGTGATTCTTGGTATCAGAATTTATCAAAAATAGGAAATAACAAATGGGTACGCGGGGTTATCGGAGTATTAACAGTAGTAGGGCTTGTAGTGGGTATCTGGGACAATAGTGGTCTTAAGGATTGGTGGGAAGCCCGCACCGAAAATATTGCACTTACTACAAGTGCCAATGAAGCTGCAACGTCAATTACGACTTTACCACCTTCTCCTACCACAACTCCCACATCAATATCAGTTCTTAATGCGACTTTACCGCCTTCTCCTACCTTAACTCTTACTAAACTATTTCCACCTACATCAACACCCGTAATAGTAGATACGGTTGAACCTGAAGAAACCAAAGAGTCAGCTATCTTTCGTCTTGAACAGGCCAAAGAATCAGATGATGCCCTAGCGACAATACGCGAATCTAAATACCTAGTGGTTTGCACCCGTAGCAATACAAAGCGGTTTGCATCTTACGAAAATGGCAGGTTAGCAGGATTTGATATTGCCGTTGCGAATCTGTTTGCTGAAGCATGGCTAGGTGATGAGTTCAATACTTATACGTTCTGGTTAGATGACAAACAAGAATGGCTCTTAGATGAAGGGTCCAAGTGGGAAAATTTTCAGGAGCCAGATGGTACAAATCATGTTTACAAAGGGCTTGAGCATTTAGGCGATGGACTAGATGACATTGTAGAGGACTTGAGCATGCAGGACGTTAGCCGCCAAGATGAGGGATATATAACGGAATTCATGAGAGCTTATAAAGATTCATCGTCAGAACCAAACTACGCACAAACTATAAATTTTTTGAATGTCTTATTCAACTCTGAATCCTATGTTCAGGAACTTATATCTGGGATGGTGAATAGTATTTCTAAAGAAGACAAGCCTGCGCTCATCTTCGTTTCCGTTCCATCTGATAAACGGGTTGAATGTATCGAACATGGTTGGGGAGATGTTTTAATGGCCGCTTTTGGCAAGACGGATAATCGGTGCATAAAAATCCGTTGTATCGAACCTAGGTATGCTGAAGACGGGCTTAAATTAGCCGTAAGAACGGATTCGGAAATAGAAGGGATATGCGACTTGCACAGAGGATCCACGGAGGCTCCCGAACCAGGTCACATGGGAGTTGTCACAGGTACAACACCAATAGAGCATCTTGGTAGCAAACCTTGGAAGGGTATTTGTGAGGATACTTTTCCAGACCCTGACATAATACCATATGCTTCTCGAAAAGCCGCATTTGATGCTGTTGTGAACGAGGAAATAGACGCATATACGACTGATGGAGTCATCCTAAAAGGTTTTGTCAATACTGAGGACTATCAAGACACCTTGAAAATTGTTGGTGGCATTTATTTCCCAGAAACATTTCACTATGGCATTCCATTAATTAGAGTTGCAGGGTTTGAACAGTTAATCAAAAATACATATGAGAACATTGTAGAGGGGGGAGACTATGCAGAGGCACATGTCTTTGCCTTTGAGTGTGATCCTGCACCATTGCTGTCCTATGGAAATGTTTCAGCACAATTATCAGCCACTGAATGTACTGATGTTCTGTCAGACAGTATTTCAGATGATCAGGGAAAGGCAATAATTTACAGAGTTCAAGAACTTGATCACATCATATCGCTTTCACAACAAGTGTACGGTAGTCACACATTTAAGGAATGTATAGTCGAGGATACACGGAATCACGAACATCATAAAAAATTAAAAGAATACCCACATTGGCTAAGTGCAGGGTTCGACCTCTATATTCCCATAACCGCTGAATGCCAACAAAGGCTAGAGGATAAACAGTCAACAGCGTCTGGAGATTAAGTTTTGCATGCCTAGACACTATTATTTGGTTAGTTGCCCTGCTGGTTTGGTGAGTGAGGATCGTGATACAGTTGATTTAGAATAATTGTTTGAAGAGGTGTTGGGAAAGTGAAAGGGTTGATGCGGCCGAGTAAGCTGAACACATCTTCTCTATCCTTGCGTTACACTCTGCATCATTGATGGTCGAAAGGAATTCGGCCGAATGATAGTAGAGCGAAAGATAATATCATGCAAAGTACAAACCTTGCGTTACACTTTGCATCATTGATGGTTGAAAGGAATTCGGCCGAATGATAGTAGAGCGAAAGATAATATTATGCAAAGTACAAACAATGTCCAGATTTGGATTGCAATTATCGGGTTTGGAGGAATTATCATAGGGGCAATTATTGGTGGCATATATGGCAGGGACAGTGGTGAACTAGCCGCAGTAGAATATGTTATTGCTGCAACACAAACCGCTGGACATTCCACAAATCCCCCCACTTTAGTACCTACAGCGGAGCCTGTAATTATAACCGTCGAAAAAACTGTAGAAGTGACCCGTAAAATACAAGTTACTCAAATAGTCGAGGTTGAGAAGATTATTGAGGTTGAGAAGATTATTGAGGTTGTCCGCTCGGATAATGGCATAGTCTCTGAACAGACGCCCACGCCTGATGTGGTAGATGATATCAATGATAATCTGGTACAAACGACCATGAATGATGATGGCCCAATAATTAGTCACTGCGCTGGTGAGCAACCCGTTGAACTACCAATCCTCGACGTACAAAGGGCAGAATACAAAGCTACTTTGGGTCTTGGTCAAAATCATGACTTCGGCGTACGTCTTTCTGCTTATGAAGCTGCGCAAATCACTATATCGTCAGACTTTAATGCAATACTTCAATATTTTGAAGTAGATGGTTGTTCACTGCTACTAACGCGAGATGTGAGCCTGGATGATGAGGAGACTTTTAGCCCCTTAAGTCCAGGCAAATACTTTATCAGAGTTCGCGGCTATGATGATCGATTTACAGGGAATTACACATTAAAATATCAAGACAGTGCAGGTCGTAGCCCAAACTCAGCCGAGGATGTAGGGTCGGTACTGCACACTTGCCATAATGGTCGATATTTACATCAGATAGAACCTTCACCAATCTCATATACTGCAACTGTAGGTTATAACTATCCAAATGACTACCTCTTTGATGTAGATGCTTTTGAGGTAGTCCGCTTCACATTTAACGCTGATTTCAATATAGCAATCAGTTTTTACAATGCTAAGACATGTGAATTGCTCATCCGTGATGATATTTCTTCACAAGACACATTTGAATTCGCCCAAAGTGTTGCAGGTGAATATTTTTTGAGCGTTCACGGTTACGACGACAGATTTGGAGGACATTACACACTTTCGACAATATATCCGTAAGTGGCTCCATCAAACAATTCAGTTACATTTGCTTTTGTCTGACAATTTAAGCGAATGTGCAGAAAAAAAATTCCCTACAGTAGTTCACACATACCCAGAGCTGTCACTCAGCCTCAAAGATTTAAAGTGAAGCGTTCGACAGGGTGAAAGAGGTTGATTGGCGCGAGCACTTCTGAGGGATATTTTTTATTAGGCGAGATGTAGAATAGAGATTCGGCCGACCTCCCAGAACCCGACATCATCCTAGTTATAGCCCACGTTGGAACAGTTGAGGTTGATTGTGGTGGATATTGGAGAGTGAGGATTGTGATGCAGTTGATTTGAAATAATTGTTTGAAGAGGTGTTGGGAAAGTGAAAGGGTTGATTCGGCCGAAAATCCTGCGGGAGATCGAGACGATTGAAATACTTGATGCTTAGTAAGAAACTTTGTAAGATGATTACGATAGAACTAAAGAGTACATTGAATAATGACCCCAAGACGCACTGTTGAGATTATCCACAGAAAGGCGCGAAATGGACGAACAGAGCCTATATTCTGCTCTTGTGAGCTGACTGATGAGAATGTTGAACCTCAAAGTTATTTTGTCAAGTTACATAGTAATCTAGGTGATGGCTCTATCAAAGAGCTGGTAACAGCACATATTGGCCGCAAATTAGGCTTACCGATACCTGAGGCAGCCATTTTAGAAATCGATCCGCTTTTGCTTCAGCATTTCGGCATTGATGATGAACAGACCACCAACTTGCACATTGGCAGCCGTGCTATGCTAGGGAGTTATTCAGCATTCAACAGGCAATATACGTTCCCTAAGCATGTACTGCCGATGGCATTCGATATTTTTGCATGGGATATGTTAATTGATAATGCAGACCGTCAAACTCAAAACCCTAACCTGCTGTTTGACGGGTCGCAATTTGTCGTCATTGACCATGAGAATTCGTTGCCCGCTGCATTATTTATAGGAGCACGCCCACCTGCTTGGGACTTTCGCACACGTCGTATTGCAACAGGGCATGCTTTTTTCAAGCTGCTGAAATCAGAGCTTGAGCCGACATCTTTTGATCGTTTTATCAACCGGTTGTCGCTAATAAGCGACCAGTTTTTAACTGAAATCCAGTCAGATGTACCAGAAGAGTGGAATTTCCGTTCCAAATTAGAGACAATATGTGAACACTTTGCGACTGTTCGCGACGATCCAAAATCGCTCAAATTTGAGTTACTAGGGACATTGGCATCATGACAAAAACATTATTCGAATATACAGTGTTGCGCTATGTTCACGACCCGATGACACAAGAGTTTTTGAACATTGGTGTTGTTGTCTACTCTGCAACGGAATCCATTCTATTAGGTAAGCTAAACCATTTGTATGGCCGGCTTTCTGACGCTTTCACAAGCCTTAATGCACGCCAACACGGGCGGCTAATCCGCAGTATCGACCGTCAGATTAGCACTGTCCACAGAAAGCTTCAACAGTCAACAGGGCTGCTCCCTACAAATAATCGACCTTTGTCGATGTTGTTGCCAGATATATTTCCAGATGATGATTCGTCTATTCAGTTTAGTCAAATAGGTGCAGGACTCACCAAGAATTTGAAGAAACAGCTTGATTTTCTGTTTACCCGAATGGTTATGCGCTACGCTGAAAAAGATACACAGCCAACACGTAATAACGATGATGTTTGGCGTTTATCCTATCGTAACGCCTTCAGAAGCGCGAACGTACTAGATAAGATGTATCCATTGGAGATTAGCCCCTATCCTAATTCCCGACCGTACACATTCGACCGCGCTTGGAGAAACGAAGTTCACCGACCATATGAAGCCTTGTCATTCGATTTGGTTCAAAAAGATAGTATTAGAAACAAAGCGGAATTGTGGATCGCACGCGCAAAGAAATTTGAAAACAACGAGGAAATGGGATTTATTACATTGTTGCTAGGTGCACCGCGTCGGGATGCATTAATCGATGAATATAATTATGCTCGTGATGATTTGCTGGCCTTGACAAAAAACGTTGCGATTGTCGAAGAAGATAAGGCCGAATCCTTTGCATTGACCGTTGTCGAAGAAATGCGGCAACATGGTATCATGACATGATAGCAGCGTAACATCTCATACCTAATTCGATAACCTACATCCCAAAATTTGTGCCCTGTTCCATTGTGGACAGGGCTTTTTTGCAGCTACCTACCTTAACTTGTCATCCCCACTTACCGTATAATCTGATCGCACCTTTTCTATCCTTGCGTTACACTTTGCATCATTGATGGTCGAAAGGAATTCGGCCGAAGCGGACAGTTAAAATCACTATAGTTAGCAAGAAGCCAATATGTCGAACAGCATGCCATCACATCAAAACTCAGACCTTATCAAAGAAAAAGAGCGCCGTTCTATCCTTGAAGCTGCGAATAACCAGTACTTATCACGTGGTTTTCGTGTGGTTTCCGAGACTGGCTACAGTGTTCAGTTAGTGAAACCAAGACGATTCAATTTGGCTGTCTTATTGTTGGGCGTGCTAATTTGCATCGCGGGCTGGCCCAATACTATCGCGGCTCAGAACGAGGAGACAGTCTATTTGTCGGTAGATGAATTCGGCAATGTGATGCGTCGATAGGGGTTCGACCGACCTCCCCAAACCCGACATCATCCTAGCTGAGATGATTGATGAACGACAGCCAGCGTTGGAACAGTCACGGTTGATAGCGGTGGATGTTAGTGAGTAGGTGAGAAATTCTCATCCTTGGTGCCAAAGTGAGTAATGCAAAATTGAGGAGAGCTATCAACTCAACCCTATGTGGACTATAGAATAGAATTAAGATTCATATGTGGTTGGGACGAAAATTTACAATAACTTTTTGAACAAAGAAAAAGCTATTTGTAGGTGCAAGAGCGTTCATGATCATGAAGGATTGGACAGAAGAAGAACAAGCCCGTTGGAACTCCATGGTGCTATTAGGCAGCATGAGTGTCGTTAGTTTCGCACTAATCACCTATAGTTTTATTAGCGTTTCGCAGCTATCGTATGAACAGAGTCTCAGCAATCTCCTGCTGCTTATGGGGTTAGCAGCCATCTCTAGTTTACTCTCAGGTGTAACGTGGTCTCCGGATAAAGTTCTTATTATCCATGATTATGATACGGGAGCTGGTTTAAGCATTGCAGCGCTTGCCTATTATGGTTTATCGGGTGCAGTGCTGATTAGCACGACAGTGGTGCTTGTAGTTTGGCTGTTGCATAAGGGGAGATACCACGCATCAAAACGATCCTATGCTCAACTCATACTTAATGTAGGAACGCTCAATATCACCAGCCTGTTTGCATATTTGGCTTTTAATTTGGTTGTCAGTCAATTAGGCGACATCGCTTCTGCGACGATGTTTGGGTGGATTTCTGCGGCGATTGTCTATGAGTTAGCGAATCATGCCATGCTGACAATTATCATTCAAATAAGAATAAATCCTAATGAGGATGGACGTAGGCTATCTTTTGTAAATAATTGGACTACTAGATTGCTTACTGTACTACCAATAAGAATAAATCCTAATGAGGATAGACGTAGGCTATCTTTTGTAAATAATTGGACTACTAGATTGCTTACTATAATGACCAACTTTGTTGGGGCTGGATTGGTCGGTTATGCGATGAGAGCTCATGATTGGCGCGGGATTGTCATTTTCTTCATCCCCTTACTTCTCTCATCTACTGCTTATCTAATCCATATGCGACATAACGGTGCTTACATGGATGACTTAGAGGAATTAGTTCAAAAACGCACTGCCAGCTTAGTAGCCATAACAAGGGAGATGGATGCACTCTATAATCCTAATGAGGACAAACGGATAAATTTAAAAAAGGTCGAAACGAATGAGTATCTGAACGAGGTTAAACTATTGCTTGTTGGACAAAGTAGTGTCGGCAAAACCTCCCTCAAAAACAGGCTCTTATTTGATAGTTTTGCTCCTCTTTCAGAGTCTACGGACGGAGTTGATGTAGATCGTTGGCGTTTGCAAGTTGCTGGCAATGACATACAAATCAACGTATGGGATTTTGGGGGTCAAGAAATCTATCATGCCACACACCAATTCTTTTTAACTGAGCGAAGTGTTTACTTAGTCGTAATTGATGCAAGGCAAGGGCAATTCAATAGTAGATTAGAATATTGGCTAACCATGGCCGAGAGTTATGGCGGAGACGCACCAATAGTTGTGGTCATAAATAAATGTGATGAACGCTTGATAACATTAGATGAAAGAGGTTTGTCGAGGAAACATCATACTATTGATGCATTTGTTTATACATCTTGTATGGATAGCACTGGAATTGAGCAACTTAAGGCAGCAATTACAAGTGTGGTAAGCCGAAGGATTCCACATGTTCAGATACCAATAGAGTCAAACTGGAGAAAAGTCAAGCTTCATCTTGAAACGACCCAACTCGACTACATTACCTATGAAAGATATGAATTAATTTGTAGGCAGTTTGAGATCATCGAGCACTCTGAGCAGATAGCATTACTTCGATTTCTACATGACCTTGGGGTTGTATTGAGCTTCCAAGATGATCAGAGACTATCTTATACTCATGTGTTGAATCCCAAATGGGTTACTAATGGGGTGTATGCCATTCTTAGTTCAAAGGAGAGTTCAGAAAATTTAGGTTTGATGAATTCAACGAGAATGGCAATGTTGCTTGAGGGTAGTGCCTATCCATCACATAAGCATCAGTACATAATAAGCTTAATGCAAAAGTTCGAACTATGTTTTGCTGTTCAAAATGATGATGCCTACATAATTCCTGATTTACTTCAGAAACAGGAGCCAAAGGTTAAGTTTGACGAAACAAATGCATTGCAATTTCAACTACATTATGACGTCTTACCAACCAGCATCATTTCTCGTTTTATTGTGCGTATGCATTCGTTTATTGAGCACTTGGATTGGTGCTGGTTTAGTGGTGTGGTTCTAACACTAGGGCGAAACCGAGCTCTGATTAGAGCAGATTTTGAAGAAAAGGTGATTCAGATTTGGATAGAAGGCCGGACAAATACACGCCGACATTTGTTGTCGATTGTGCGTGCACAGTTTGGCCAGATTCATGCAAGCGTGTCAGCCTTAAATGTTGTCGAAGTTGTACCCATCCCAAAGATGGAAGAACACACAATTACATACGCCGAGTTGCTAAATTTGGAAGAGAATAATATCGAGAATTACTTCTATGCACGGATAGGCTCACAAATCAATGTGCCACAACTCCTAAACGGTATCGAAACCTCCGCTGAACGAAGTTTGACAAGTTTACACTCCAAAGTAATGAGCCATTTGAGTATGACCGATCTCAAAATGATTTGTTTCCGTATGAGTGTTGAGTTCTATGACGTTCAAACTGAGACAAAATCTGATACTGTTCGGAAGTTGATTTTCTACCTTGAACGGCGAGGACTTTTGCCGAAGTTGATTGATATTTGTCGGAAAGAACGTCCGAGTGTGAAATGGTAGGTTCTACAGACATATATGAACACGCTTCAACTAAAAATATTTAACACGTATCTTCGCTGGAAAACTCGCAATATCCGTGCAGACATGCGTGACAAGTACAATATTCCGTGGACATTAATCTTGGAAGATTCCAAAACGGGTTTCAGGGAGTGGCAATATTCTATGTTTGATTGTCAGGCTAAACTAAGTCTAAGTTGGAGCGACAATAACGAATTTGTAACTCTATCAGGAATCTTCATTCATGATCATCGCTATCGTGGAAGGGGTATTGGTTCCCAACTGATAAATAAGGCAAAAGCTCTCACTGTCGAACTTGGCAAAGTTGGTTTGGTAGGTTGGGTTTCTGATGAGCAAGTACTTGGTGGGCTACGCCGCGAACATCCACAACCCTATTTGCTTGACTGGTATCGTCATCATGGTTTTGAAGTGACAATGACATTACATTCCTCAGATTCTGCACGGATTGCTGATATTTGCTGGCGGGCAGAGACAGAACAAACAACCTTAGTAGGTGTATAAGATCGTCACAACACCCCACCTACGCTACAATCATCACGTAGAAAAATCATTCTGTTGTTAGTCACAATAAAATACATCGGGGAGCCAATAACTAACACAGTTACCAATTGCCCCATTGGAGGGGAAGGAAAGTCAAGTGAAATTCAAACCGTTCCTCATTGTTTTCAGCAGCATTCTTCTGCTCATATTCATCACCCAATCAACCTCAATATCTACAGCGGCCGATGGCGATTGTGTCATTCCTGAGTCAGGCCCTTGGCCGCCCTGCGCCAGCGGAGGCGGAAGTTCAACAACCCCAGCATCAACAAACGATCGCTCTAACTGCGCTCCCGAGTACCCAACTGTTTGCTTGCCACTATGGCCTGACGTTGATTGCTCAGAAATCACCGAGCGCGATTTTCCCGTTATGGGATGGGATCGGCATAAGCTTGATAGAGATGGTGACGGAATAGCCTGTGAGACAAGCGAATGGGATAGACCCAGCAGTTCAGGTGGTTCATCAGGTGCAGGTCAGCCCTGTCCTGCTTCTGGTGCTTGGCCCTCAGGTTGCGTGCCAGGCGGCTCAAGCAATTCTGGTAACAATACACCTGCACCATCACAATCAAGCGGAGCGGGGCAACCATGCCCGTCAACAGGTGCATGGCCAGCAGGTTGTGTTCCCAACGGTGGCGGCAACGCGGCCCCACAACCTCAACCAAACACCAACAGTACACGCATTCAAATCGTAACTGTGAATGATCGATCTGAATTTGTTGACCTGCAAAATATGACGGGTTCGGGAATCAGCTTGGATGGCTGGGTGCTTGTTTCTGAAAATGGGAATCAACGTTGTGATCTTCGCGGTTGGCTAGCTGCTGGCGCACGCATCCGCGTTTTCGCTCAAACGGGCACAGCGCAAGGAATGCAATCATTTAACTGTGGTTTTAGTCGGCCGATCTGGAACAATTCAGCAAACGACGATGCTATTCTGTTAAACCCACAAGGCAACGAAGAACATCGATTTGATTCGTAGGTAAAAATTGACGCCCACATGTTTTTGGTCTTGATAGGTGTGGGCTTCTGCTTAGGTTATGGGCTTTCGGTGCGCAGAAAGCTCATAACCTAAAATAGATGAATTGGGATAACAGTTGGAACAAAGCATTTCATGAGGCGCTGTTGAGTGCGTTCAATCGGCCGTCGCTTGAGCGGATGCTGGAATTCGAGTTACAAAAGTCGTTATATGAGCTAGTTAGCGGAAACTCAGGATTCAGGCATACTGTTTTTGAGCTGATCAAGGTTGCGGAGAAGGAGAGGTGGATAGTTCAGTTGTTGGACGCTGCTCAACGTACAGTTCCAACAAACACACAACTGGCTAAGTTTTACATAACGGTTAGGCCGCTTGTAACTTCAACTGTATATTGGGAAGTAGATTTCCCAAATCAGAGAGATCGTGTTGTTGAACCCAGTCAGCCCGCACCTCGACGTGAGCAAACTGAGGAAACGAAGAGTTTTGAATTATTTGGGTGGAAAATCTTTTCGACAACCCGACATCTTATTACCTTTATCGGATTGTTTTTTATCGCGGCATTGGTTGGATGGTTTGCTTGGAGCCTTGGGCAGGACAATATCCTATCACCTATTACGCCCACGCTCACTTATATACCTACATCAGTTACACCCACTCATACACCTACACCACCTACACCAGTTACGCCCACATCTACTTATACACCTATACCGACACTAATATTGACCTACACGCAAACTCTCCAACCAACATCAACTGTCGCGCCAACTCGTACACCAGATCGGTTAAGTACTTTTTCGCCCGTTGCGCCAACCCCAACTCTAATTTCAACCGTTGGATTGAACTCGTCGTGTAGTATCCCAATCCCTAGGGGATGGTTGTTGAGCTATAAAGTCACTGATGGGGACTCTCTCTCTTCGATTGCACCTCGTTATGGTGTTTCAGTAGCGCGACTCATGATTGTGAACTGCATGGACGATAGCGATATTTATGTTGGCAATCTGTTATATGTACCTATCATCCTAACCCCAACACCTACGCCCCCCAATTGTAAGGCTGAGTTATATGAAAATGCGTTCGATGGACCAGCTAGCTACTTTGTTGAGAAGAACGATACATTGGATCAGATAGCATGGCTTAACCAAACTACAGTGGCGGAATTAATGACAATGAACTGTTTGCTCAATAGTACAATATTTGTTGGACAATTATTGTACATCCCGTCCAATCTACGTGGATTCCCATTACTAATAACGCCAATGTCAACATCAATGCTAACACCAATGCCAACATCAACTAGTCCAGCACCTTAACCTATTCCTACGCCCAATATACATTTGATATGTCTTATCTTTGGCGTGTTAAGTAGATCACACTTAATCATTAGTAACAACCTCAGAGGTTTTCTTCATATAGTGGACGACAATAAACCTAGACGGTAGTTTCTTGAGCATTTTAGAAGAAGTTTTACTCTTGGGCGGCAACATCTTTGTCTCATCACCCTCCCAATACTAGTAATCAATTGTCAAGAATAGCTGCTGACTCCTAATCAATGGAAAACTCAGATGATGTATGACCCACCGAAATATTCAATTGTTAAAGTAACCTCGTCCCAATAAGACAAGGCTCACCATTTCGATAAACGAAATAGTTAAATGCGCGAGCGGGAATCGAACCCGCCAAATGACCTTTCAATAAATTGAAACGCGCAAAAATACTCAATTGCCGTAGATCGGTGCTGTATAGAATTCCCCCACAAGTTGGATGCCACGCGAAATAGCATCCCCGTGATCGTTTCGGATAAGTCGAACAAACCCCTTTTGCTCAAAGACTCGCAGCCGATAGTTAATAATTGAACTGGAGGTGTTCAGATGATCTGCAATCTCGCGCAAGGTTGGCGAGATACCACAGTGTTGCTGTTTGAACTGGCGAATGAATTCAAGCGTCTCTCGCATCTTCTCGGTGCGGAGCGCATCAAGGGTGAACCCCCAATGACACTGTAAGCCGCATCAATTGTTTTGAACTCGATGGGATATTCTTCCTCGCGAAGATGCCCGGCATGCATGTCAATGATTTCAAGCATCCAACGCAGGAGGTGTTTTAGCTGACAATTAGCCCCTGAGAGGGGTTGTGGTGCATCATTGCTGTTTGATATAGGAATGGTTAAGTGGCCCCGTGAGGGGCTAATAAAGGCGTGTCTGTTATTCAAAGTTATCGTCCCTGCTGCATAGCAGCATAGAACCCATTAGAGGTTTAAACTCTAATGGGTTCGTTTGTCTTCGGCCGAAATTCGATTCGGTGCTTTTTCGATCAAGTCCTGCATGTAGGCAATTGTTTCCTGAGAGTCAACGATCGACAGGAGTGCCGAGTTAACCATCGAGAACATATACGCTCTGTCGTCAGTCGTTAGACCGTTTGAGATACGAATACGATCGGAAAGCTGTTTAAGTGCTACTGCTGCATCCATTAAATTTCCCCTAACATCCCGAATAAGGGTTTTGTGTTTTCTGTCACCTATCTTGGCGCTAGCCATGTCTTGTCCTCTATTGCTGTCTTCTAGAGACTCTTTAACCGCTCTTTCGAGCCACTTTGGAACGACTTAAGGAAGTACGTGCTATCCTGTGGCTACTGTTATTCAAAGAAACGCTGTTGGTTTCAGGTCAATGGCGTTTTTGCTTTTCCGTGAACGAACCGATCAAATAAGCTAGATTCCGTAAGATTCACATGAAATTTGCGAACGAGCGTTCTAATATCCCAAGTCCACCAGACGCAACCGCAGATGCCGAGTTTGGGGCAGAGGAGTTATTACTGTCCATGCACGGCATCCGCATTTATCAAAATGGGGTAGCCATGAAGGATAGTTCCGCTCCGATTACACTTTCTGAAGCCATCGATCTATATATATCTGCACAAACACCTATCGTTTCAAAACATACTGTTAGGACATATCACGCATCAAGAATGCATCTTTTAAATCATTTTCCTGCGGACATTGCTGTTGAGCTGATCTCTAAACGAGATATGCTGGCTTGGCGTTCCTACTTGTTTGAAGCTAATAAGTTTGAGAATCACCCTCGAATTAGTGGTGAGCGAGGAACGCTTGCTACGGCAACGATTCGTAGAATAATGGGGACGGCATCCTCAATGTTTAATTGGATGGTTGAGTACGAAATACTGACTCGAAATCCTATCAAGGGCGTTAAACGCCCCGTCAAAAAAAAGAATGAACCAAAGGCAATAAGTAGAGAAGATTTTGAAAAGTTGTTGGCGGCTGCTGGTGAATACATCGGCAATTTCCGCAGACACCGACACATATTTGAAGCCCGCGATACAGCAATTATTTTGTTCTTGGCTTCCAGTGGTTGCCGGGTAAGTGGGTTATGCGATGCACAAATTGAGAAACTGAAGGTTTATGAAGATGGAGCAGAAATCGTATTGCGAGAAAAAGGAAGGGGAGGGGGGCAACTAAATACATATACATTGAGCGATCGGGCGGCTAAGGCGCTTATGGACTGGCTTGAAGTTCGGCCGCCCGTGCAACACGATTACATTTTCACTGTGTTGTGGGGGCCAACCAAAGGCAATGTGATTATTCCCCAAACAGTTAGCAAGTTAATGCGCCGACTTGAAAAGCAAGCTGGTGTCAAGATTGCTCACAACAACCCGCATGCTTTTCGTCATGCGTTGGCGAGAGAAATGCTGAATAGTGGTGCTGACTTGGCAACAGTTCGCGACACACTAAACCATTCCGATATTCGTGTAACCGCTCGATATGCTCGTTGGAGAACAGGTGAATTGCGGGAAAAGAAGAAAAAATTCGGTTATACGTAACGACTCTATGAAGTGACTTGTATGCTTCATAGAACAAGTTAAGAGGTTGTTATCTCTGGCTGATGGACAAGTGCAAAACACCTTCGTTGCGGTCTCAGGGACAATTTACAGTGTCCCTCGTTGATCTACAGAGGTGAATTGATTTTAGAATCGATCTGTTTCATAGAACATATTTTCGAATCCCTCCTTCTCCGTAACGCAACAAGGTATACAGATTTCTGTATACCTTGTTGTTTTATATGCCACCCAACTCACATTGAAAGTTAATATAGGTAACCAATTCCAAGCTAAAATGTTTAGTCACCGCCAAGATCGGCCGAAATTAACCTCAATTGCTCCAGCGCCGCCTGCAACTCCTCAATCATTTCGTCGGCAATAACGTCAGGGTCAGGGAGATCGGCCGAATCCTCCAACGAATCATCACGTAACCAGAAAAGATCGAGATTCGCTTTATCGCGTGCTAGAAGCTCATCATAACTGTAGGAACGCCAGCGGCCGTCTGGATTGTCGTCGCTCCATGTGGGTGTGCGCTTTTCAAGCGGCCGACCAGCCTGATAACAGTCGATAAATTCTTGCAAATCACTGAGGCGCAGCGGATTTTTCTTGAGCGTGAAATGCTTGTTGGTGCGCAGATCATAATACCAGACTGTTTCTGTCCACGGCGATTTGGCAGATGGGCGATTGTCGAAAAACAGCACGTTTGCTTTGACACCCTGCGCGTAAAAGATGCCTGTTGGCAAGCGCAAAATCGTGTGCAGATTTGTTTCATGTAGCAAGCTATGCCGCACCGTTTCGCCTGCGCCCGCTTCAAACAGCACGTTGTCAGGCAGGACAACGGCGGCACGACCGTTGTTTTTGAGGATGCCGCGAATGTGCTGCAAGAAGTTGAGCTGTTTATTGCTGGTTGATGTCCAAAAATCTTCGCGCTCAATCGTTAGCGATTCGCGCACCGACTCGCCTGCGTCGTTGATGATGGTGACGCTGCTCTTTTTGCCAAAGGGCGGGTTGGTTAACACCATGTCGAAACGTTCAGAAGGGCGTTTTGCCAAGGCGTCGGCGACGGTGATCGGGCTGGTGTCCCCGTCGTGGGCGATGCCGTGCAGGTAGAGGTTCATCACACAGAGGCGGGCGGTGTTGTCGACGATTTCCCAGCCGCGCAGAGCATCATGATTGAGGTGGCGTTCTTGATAGCGGTCAAGGCTGTGCTGTTTGCTAACGTATTTGTGCGCCTCAATGAGAAAGCCGCCCGTACCAGCGGCCGGGTCGGTGATGGTCATGCCCGGCTTGGGCTGCATAACGGCAATCATTGCGTCGATCAGCGGACGGGGCGTGAAGTACTGGCCTGCGCCTGATTTGGTATCTTGTGCGTTTTTCTCCAGCAACCCTTCGTAAATGTCCGCCTTGATGTCGAGGTCGAGGCCGAGCCAAATTTCGCCGTCGATGAGGGTAACGAGCCGCTTGAGTTTTGCGGGATCTTGGATGCGGTTTTGCGCTTTGCGGAAGATAGTTGGAATTAGCCCTGTACCTTTGCCTAGACCCAGCAGCGTTTTGCGATATTGATCTTCAAGCTCCGCACCGTCCTGTCGCACCAGCTCGCCCCAGCTAAATTGGGTGGGAATGCGGGTTGG
>JBMZDF010000009.1:0-31660 GCA_049614105.1 Promineifilaceae bacterium (SeqCode) | reverse complement strand
GATAACGGATAACGGATAACGGATAACGGATAACCGTTTACCGCTTACCGCTTACGCACCCCACAGGCGGCGGAATGCGCCGTGGCGGCGGAGGTGGGCTAGGTGGCTGTGGAAGCGGGCGGGTTGGAAACCGAAGTGGCGGCTGACGGTGTTGAGGTCGGTGATTTCGGCCATTGACATGCGATCATGGTCGAAGCGGGTGAGCATCGGCCGCAAAAATAGCCATGCGGTGAGAAAGTTGAAGGTGCGTGCCAGTTGCGGCCGAATGCTGATGGGGCGACGGCTGATTTTGGCGGCGTCAAGTACAAGGCGCACGATGTCGCGATAGTGAAGGCGTTCGTTGCCAGCCAGCTCGATTGTTTCGTTGATGAGGTCGTTTCGGCCGATAGCCGCCACAATACAACTGGCTAAATCCTCAACCCACAGCGGTTGCATCGCCGTGTCGCCCCCTTTTGGCAGAAAAACAAACGGCCAGCTCCACGTTGCCGTGGCGGCGATTGCGTTGGTAAAACGGTCATCTTTGCCAAAGAGCGTGGCGGAGCGGATAATTGTGTAAGGCAATCCACTCTGGCGCAGAAGCCGTTCAGCTTCCCCTTTGGCCCGCAGCAGTTTGTACATGGCGTGCGGCGTGGCGTTGAGGCGGCTCAGAAAAATGAGCTGTGAGATATTGTGGAAACGAGCCGCACGAATCAGGGTGTTTGTGCCATCAAGGTCAACGCGACGCACCGCCCGTTTGCGACCTGAGGACTCAGCACCCGCAAGATGGATGATGGTGTCCACATCAGCAAGCAGCTCGCGCAGGTACATAAAGTCGCTGATGTCGCTTTCAAATACCCGATACGGGATTTGCTGAGCGGCAAGTTTTTTTTGGACCGATCGGCCGATAAAGCCTGTTGCACCTGTGAGTAAAATCATTGAATTATGGTTTTTTGGGAATCTAAAGGGTTGATAGTTTCTAAATATTCTACGATGAACAGACTCCCAAGAATCCGACCTACTTAAACTACATGAAAGAAGCCCAGCGGCTAACAATCTGTTATTTTGGAACCTATCGCGCAAATTATAATCGCAATGAAATGATTTTAGCAGGGTTGCGTTGTCAGCCACAGGTTGAGGTTATCACTTGCCACGTGCCTTTGTGGCATAGCGTGGAAGATCGCGTGAAGCAGGCAAGTGGCGCTTGGCTGCGGCCTGCGTTTTGGAAACGGGTGCTTTCGACTTATTGGCGCTTAATTCGCAGTCATCAGGCGCTGTCAGCATATGACGTGATGGTGATTGGGTATCCAGGGTCGATTGATGCGATTATCGGCCGAATTTTGACCAAATTCCGTCGCAAGCCAGTCGTCATCGATCACTACATGAGCCTCTATTTAATCGCAGCGGAACGTGGCCTCGTTGCAAAAAGCCCGCTGACGGGCAAGCTGATTTTGTGGCTTGAAAAGCTGGGGCTGCATCTAGCCGATCTGCTGATTTCTGATACGGACGCCTACATTCAATATCATTGTGAAACGTACCAACTGCCCAAGGATAAGTTTCGACTTGTGCCTGCTGGGGCGGACGATCGCTTGTATCGGCCGATTGCACCATCTGAACCGCGAGATACAGCAACGTGCCGCGTGCTCTATTACGGCACGTTTATCCCCAATCACGGCGTCCCAACCATCATTGAAGCGGCCGCTTTGTTGCAAACTGACGACACGATCCAGTTTGATTTTTATGGGGAGGGACCAGATGAACCCGAAGCGCGTCAACGAGCGGCGCGTGAGGGACTCACAAACGTCACGTTTCACGGTTGGGTAGAGAAAACGTCGCTGCCGGCTATCATGGCAAACGCCGACATTATCCTTGGCGTTTTTGGCACAACGCCCCAATCGTTGATGACGGTGCAAAATAAAATTTGGGAAGGATGTGCCATGCAGAAGCCTGTTTTGACAGGCTGGGCGCAAACGGTTAGCGAGATGTTTCGTGATCAAGAGGAGCTATTTTTTGTTGAACGGGCCAACCCGCAAGCGCTCGCCGATGGGATTCAGCAATTGGCGTCTGATCCAGCGCTGAGGGCAAAGCTTAGCGAAAATGGGTACGAACGCTCAAAACAGAACCAGATTGCCAAACTTGGGGCGCGATTTGCGCAACATCTGCGTGAACTGGTTGGGAAAGGTGAACATGCTTAATTTGCTGAAACGGCTGATTAATCCAATTCGTGACGCTTGGTTTATGCACTTTGTCGAGAAACCCGATACGGTCGCGCAGCTACAGTTACGGTTAGCGTATCAAAATTTGGTTGCATCGGGGCAAACGCTGCCGAGCCTAGATGAAGTTGGCTTCAAAGCATTCTCGCAGACAGACGAGGACGGTATTTTGTGGTTCATTTTCTCGATCATTGGCGTCAGCAACAGGCGTTGTGTCGAAATTTGTGCGGGCAATGGGATCGAGTGCAACACGGCCAACCTGATTGTGAATCATGGGTGGCACGGAATGTTGGTTGAAGGGGATAAAAATCTCGTTCAGCGCGGGCAAGCGTTTTACAGACGCCACGCCCACACGCAAATCTATCCGCCCGTTTTTGTCAACGCTTGGATCACACGGGACAATGTGAACGCCGTTTTGCGTCAAAATCAGTTTAGCGGTGAGGTTGATTTATTGTCGATTGACATGGATGGGGTTGACTATTGGATTTGGGACGCAATCATTGAAATTGATCCGCGTGTGGTTGTGGTTGAGTATCAGGATATTTTGGGCGCAGAACGAGCGGTGACTGTCCCTTACCAGCCTGATTTCGACTCAGGACAGTATCCTTTGACGGACGGGATGCCGAATTTTTGTGGGGCGTCGTTGGCGGCGTTTGTTAAACTGGCGGCGCAAAAAGGGTATCGGCTGGTGGGGTGTAATCGCTATGGGTTTAATGCGTTTTTTGTGAAGTCAGAGTTGGGTGTTGCGGAGATTCCGACCGTTTCGGCCGAATCCTGTTTCCAACACCCCAAAACACAATGGGGCATCACCAAACGCTACCCGCTTGTCAAAGATTTACCTTGGGAAGAAGTCTGATCAGGCTTCTTTCTAACTGCCAAGCGTCGCGGGCGGCGTCAACTGGTCAAAAATAGTTGTCCAATCATGTGCTTGGAAAAACGAGTGCGGGATAACATGCTCAGTTTGATGGAGACACTGTACAACCTGCGCCGCAAATGGCTCCCATTCATCTGCGATAAACAGCATGTCCCCAAAAACGTTGCGGTTAAGCCCCTCTGCACCGATTGTGGTGCTGACAACGGGGCGCTGCGAGGCAACACCCTCTAAGATTTTAATCCGTGTGCCGCTTCCCAACAGCAAAGGTGCAACAAAAACAGATGCCTTTTGCATTTCCGCAATCACATCGTCCACAAAACCAGAAAAGCGAATGTTTGCCTCTGTGTAGCTGTCTTTGATGGTGTCATACCCTGACCCGATGATTAAGAAATGGGCGTCGGGCTGCTGTTGGAGAATGAGCGGTCTGAGGGTTTTTAGGAGGATGTGGGTGGCTTCTAAATTCGGCCGATAATGAGCCGACCCCATAAACGCCACCGTCGGCCGCTGCGGTAACGCCGAATGCGCCGCCATGAACAGCGGCATATCAACCCCGTTTGGCGCAACAGCAATCACGTTTGTCGGCTTTCCCAACGTCGCTAAGATCGATTGGTCAAACTCAGAGACGCAGGTTGTCCACTGCGCCCGATTGATTCCAAAACGCTCCATCGCCCTTAAAATCGGCCAGTACGCTTTGTTTTCACGCTGAAAACGCAAATATTCAACATTGTGATTGTCAAACCAGTGGGGTAGCCCTGTCAAATGCTGGAGTAAACAGCCGTGTAGCGTGCTCCAAAAGTGACCGCTCACGATCAAGTCAATGTTCTCATCGCGAATAAGTTTGCGCAGTTTGATAACAAGCAACGGATCGACAAGCTGACCAAGCGGGAAGTTTGCGCCGTAAATAGTTTGCTGCACAAAAGGGAGCTGGTCTGTGTGTGCTGGTCCGCGACAAGCATACCAAACGCGATTTTGCCTGCTGAGATAGCGAGCAAGCTGATTGATACGCACGACGGAGCCTTGTGTGGCGGGGAGGCTGACAAAGGGGGATAGGAGCAGGATGTTTCGGCCGACAAGATTCATGGTTTGAGTGCGGGCTAACCTACAGATTTGCTGAAAAACCTTCCTCAAGAGCAAGCAACATGCCGCTTATTTTTGATTGAAAAAAGGTGAGATGCGGCTGACGGTTGCGATGAATGAGCGGGGCGAGCCATTTCAAGCCATACAAAACGGCGCGATTGTGTCGAAACATTCCCCGACCGAGAAATGTCTGACCCCAAAGCAGTTCGAGTTTGACCCCAGAGTACGCTGAATCATGCATCAACCGTTGTAGATAATCTATGCTAAAACGCCGTGTTGGGATGATGTGCGTGAGTCGGAGCGCATCAAACTTGCCAAAAATCGCCCCAGCGTGTGCCGCAATGATAGTCATGTCGTACTCTTCGCCGCCGATCAGCCGGTCGCCTGTGCGTCCCAACTGCCCTGATGCATTTTTGTCGTCTCGCTTGCGAGCATACGCCTCCGCAAACTGCTTACGGATGATAATGCCCGCCCCGTACGGCATCGCCGCGCTGTCGAAGGGATGCGTCGAGAGGGTGGTTGTGCTGTTTGGTTTGCTAATTGCCAGCCAGTGTGCGTATTGATCGATCCATTCGGGCGGCGTGCCTTCATATTGTGGCTTGATGTGGTTTGCGCCTCCCACGCCTAGCGTGGGGGTTGTTTGGAAGATTTTTTCGGCCGAATCCAAATAATCGGGCGCAAGCAAATTATCATCATCAACAAACACGAGCAGGTCGCCAGCCGCCGCTTCGATGCCGCGAAACCGTGCATAGGCCAAGCCCAAACGCGACTCGGTGACGATACGACCCTGCGGATGCCACGTCACCCATTCATCTGTGAGCTTGGGTTGACTGTTGTTATCAACCACAATCAATTCCCACGCAGACGTTGGCAACGTTTGCTGCTTCAGCGCCTCAATCGTTTGCGCTAAATAGCGAGGGTTTGGATTATGCGTGCAAATAATGGTCGAAATTAGAGACATGCGAGAGGGCGTTGTTTGTGATGATAAATTGGCATGTTAATCAAAGTTATTTTGGTTAACCGCGCAAAGGCTGTAATGATAACAGAAATGGGTTGAGGGTAGGATGGGTAGACATGACCAAAGGCATAGGCTGGCATGACGCTTTGCACTATTGCTGTGCTGTTGGGTTGTTTAGGATGAGTATGTCGTTTGAAGCACGGGTGTTCACCCTTTTAATCATTTGGAGCATATGATGCGTTTTCGGCCGATTCCCACCACACTTTCAACTGCCCTACTCGCCGTTGCCTACGGCTATCTCGCTTACTTCTTGTTCACCAATCAATACACAGGCCTTGAAGCATTCTCATGGAGCTTTGTGATGCTGCTGCCCTACACTTTGGGCGTTATTACGGTCTATTTGGCGAAGGAAGCCAATCAAGGGTCTCTGCTCTACGCCGTTCTGATGCCTTGGTTTGCCTGTTTGGTGCTGGCGGTGGTGTTGGTTGCTGGTACGTTCGGGTTGCTGCTATGTCTTGTGATTAGCGTGCCGATTTTGTTTCCAGCAGCATCGATCGGTGGCGTCAGCGTTTGGCTGATACGCAAAGATCAACGCGCGATGATGATATTACTTTTGCTCGCGCTGTTAGCGCCGTATGCGGCCAGTCCTGTAGAGGCTCAATTCGAGCAATCGCGGCTCAGCACCACAACGCACACGCAAATTGTGATCGATGCGGATGTTGAAACCGTTTGGAATCTGATTAAAAGCGTTTCGCCGATTCAGGAAACAGAACAGCGTTTTGATTGGCTGCATATGATTGGCTTACCTCGGCCAGTTGCTGCAACGCTTTCTTATGAAGGCGTCGGCGGTGTGCGCGATGCTTATTTTGAGAATGGGCTGCGATTTGATGAAACGATTACGGAATGGGAGTATCATGAACGCATTCGTTTTGACATTGTTGAAACATCCGAAACGCTGCTGCCTGCTCCCTTAAACTTGATTGACGGTGAGCGGTTTGATGTCGTAGAAGGCATGTACGAATTGGAACAGCTTGAAGATGGCACTATTCTGCTGCACTTAACGAGCGAACATTTTCTGACCAGTCATTTTAATCAGTATGGTGCATTTTGGACCGATTTGATTATGCGCGATTTACAAACCTATATTTTAGAAATTATTAAGGAGCGTGCTGAGTAAGGCTCAGTACAAAATAGAGCAAAAAGTAGCTGCTGTAAACTTTTGCAAGTTATGTGCCATGAAAAAGCGGGTGATTTTTATGCCTTTCAACGTTTTACTTGGCGCTTTCCACTACAATGAGAGGATAGTCTGATGTTTGATGAAATTCGTGCTAGTTGTTTCCCTGTCCAGCTAATTGATCAGATTTCGATTCGATCGGTGTCACCAAAGGTTGCGTTTACGGCGGCTGGCAAGTTGTACAAGGAGGTTTTTACACCGTTGGGCGACCTTGGTTTGTTCCAGATGCCTGACGCACGTAAGCCACAGCAGCGCCCGCTCAAAGTGGCGTTGAATCGGCACACGGAGTACTTTCTGTTTTATGATGGCGAGGAACCGTTTGGCTGGTCTATTGGCGAGCAGCATGATGCCGAAACCTATTTTATGACTTGGTCAGGCATTCATCCTGATTACCAGCGGCGTGGGGTTTATAGCGCGTTTATGCTTGATTTGCTGTCTTATCTCAAGAAATTAGGGTATGAACGTGTCACCAGCAATCATTCAGTGAACAATAATGCTGTGATTATTGCGAAGCTTAAAGCGGGATTCCAGATCAAAGGGGTGACGCTTGATGAACGTTTTGGCCCAGTGGTTGATCTTGTTTACTATTTGCACGATGATCGAAAAGCAGGATTTGAATCCGCTTTTTCATTACCGGAGTATTAACCGATGACTAGACCCATGATGATTTACGATGGCGATTGCGGCTTTTGAGAACGTTCTGCGCGTCTGGTTCAGACGTTTACGGGCGAGCGTGTTGAAATGGCGGCTTGGCAGTTTAATCCTGAGATAATGGCGCGGGCTGGTTTGACAGATGAAGACGGAATGACGCAGGCTTGGTATGTTTCGGCCGATTACCAACACATCTCTGGCGGCGCAGAAGCGATCAACGACACCCTTGCCCACCTCTGGTACTTTCGCCCGTTTACATGGCTGTACCGCGTCCCTGGCATCCGACAAATTGAAGATCGCGTTTACAAATGGGTCGCCGACCATCGCTATCAAATGCCGGGCAGCACCGCCGCCTGCGCCATCAATCTGCCAAAGCCAGAAGAGAATGCGAAAGCGTAAAGTGCCAAGTGAAAAGCGATAGCTAGGTCACTACTTTTCGCGCAAAAATCTATCCATGAAAGTAGCAACTGAAATTTTTCTGCTCGATCCTTCCACGGGGCATGTCTTGTTGGGTCATAAAAAAACGGGGATGGGGTTGGGTAAAGTATTGGGGATTGGCGGACATGTTGATTCTGGTGAAACGCCACTGCAAGCGATTGTGCGTGAGTTCTCAGAAGAGACAGGGGCGCAAGTGCGGCCCAGCGACCTTGTGCTTGCGGCCGAAATGACGTTTCGTTTTCCCAACAAGCCGCATTACAGCATGGTGGTTCACAACTATATTGCGACAACCTACAGCGGTACGATTGGCGAAACGGACGAGATCAAACCTTTCTGGATCGCCATTGATGAAATTCCCTTTGATCGCATGTGGGATGATGCAAAACGCTGGCTGCCGCGTGTTTTGCATGGGGAGAAATTGCGTGGGGAGTTTGTTTTTTCGGCCGATAACGAAACAGTCGCCCACTACACCCTGCAACCGCTCTAACTATGCGCCACACACTTGCGCTCGCCACTTTTCTGCTGCTCCCCGGAACCTACTGGGTGCAGCGTCTCACCAACAATTGGGGCGTGCTTTTCTATCTGCTGTTGGGAACGGTCGGCATTTATGGGGTTGCCTACCTGAGCCGCAACTGGCTGCATGAGGCGCTAAACGAGCGGATAGCAAATCTAATTGCATCGGCTGGCTTTTTACTCTTGATTGCCAGCTTCTTCGTGATCTACCCGCGTGTCAATTGCCAAGTGCTAAATTGCGGCAGCGACCGAGACGACGCGCTGAATTTGGCGACAGGTCATTTGCTGGCGGGGGAATACCCGTATTACGAACAAACCTATCATGGCAACCCAATCACGCCGATGCCTGGCGCGGTGTTGCTGGCGCTGCCTTTTCGGCTGTTGGGAAATGCTGCGTACCAGACATTTTTTTGGCTAGGGGCGTTGTTCCTGCTGGCAAGAAACTTGTTGGGGAGTTCGCGACAGGCGCTGGTGCTTTGCGGGTTGATACTGTTGAGTCCTGCTGTGTTTCATGAGGTGATGACGGGCGGGGATTTATGGACAAATGGGGTGTTTGTGCTGGTGTTGGGGGTGCTGGCGGCTAGGGTGATTTCGGCCGAAAATGCGTCACCCCTCCTCAAAATTGTGCTTGCCATCCTGTTTGGACTCAGCCTTTCATCCCGCGTCAACTTTGCCCTGTTTGCCCCGCTTGTGCTGGCTTACATCTATCACCGACGCGGGTTTCCTACGGCAATTCGCGTTGCTGTCCTGATGGGGGTCACAACGCTTGCCGTAACGCTGCCATTTTATTTATACGATCCCGAAAACTTCGCGCCCTTTCAGCGCGTAGGTGAACTGGCCGATCTCAATACCCTCTTTCCCTATTTGGGTTCGATTATCGTGCCGCTCATGATGCTTATTTTGACGGGCTTCCTGTGTTTGCCTAAGTTTCAGTGCAAACTTGCCCACTTATTGATTAGTGCGGGGGGGGTGCAATTGCTGCCAACCGTGGTTGGCAGCCTTGCGTTTTCGCTCTACGACAGAGAAATTTACATTCAATTAATGTCGTTTGGGCCGATCTTTATCGTTTTTGGCGCAATGGGCGTGTGGCTGTCACAGCGCGAGACCACTTAGGTTTGGTGCGATTGGCTATTCATCCTGCCTTCGCCTTCGTCGACGCTGATGATTGGGCTGATGCTGCCCTTCATTGTCGATGGGGTCTTCGCTTGTGTAATGAGTAAAAACATCGGCCGAGCCGTCTTCGGCCTGAATAAAACCAAAGCTACTAATGCGCTTCAGCCATTGTATAAGTCCGCGATCCTGCTGCTTGGACATAATGGTACTGCTTGGTCCTTAGCAAAAAGAGCTAAAACAAAAATCAGATTTTCAGTTGTTCGGTTGCTAACCACATTACTGGAAACACGGTCGCTGAATTCGCCTACATCCCTAACTTTGTTGAAGTTCCTCTCGCAAGAAACCTTAATTAATAAAAACTGTTTCCGGTATTTGAGAAAAAATCAATGCAGAAGTCTTTCACAAGAAAATCCTTGATCCAAACTGCCTGTGACTCGATTTTCACTCCTTAAGAATGACGATTATACAATATCTTAAAACAATTAACTGTGTTCAAGAGTCAACTGCTACACTTTATTTAATCCTCATTTCAATATGTATTGTAAAATACACATTAATTGACAGTTATTTTATACAGGTTGTGTGATTTGATCAATGATGAGTTAGTACTATCGTCTTATTTGTCGGCGTTTTGTAGTGTAAATTACATCATAACCCGACCTTTTTACTTTTTGAGCACCCATCAGCCCGTCGTTTTTCACCCAGCTTGTATGCAAGTAAAAACTGTCGCACGTGCAGGCGACATATGTGCAGTTAGAATTAGATAATTTAACGCTTCAAATTGCCCAATTCGTGTTAAATTCTGTGGATGATTGTTAATTGTCACACTCACCTTGAACTTGGTTGGCTGCATTATCTTTGCCCAAAAACAACTGGCGAATCGTTTCCGCAGTGGATGGAAAAATTAGTGAAGCGCAGCGCAAAAGCGCGTGAGGCAGGGCGGCGCGATGAGCTGATGACCCGCTCGATTGAACAGGGCATTGCGTCATTAAAGGCGGCTGGCACAACCCATGTTGGCGATATTACCCAATCTGGGTTGAGTATTGAGCCGCTGTTTGCAAGCGGTTTGAGTGGCGTTGTCTATATTGAGGTGCTGGGAATGGTGCGCGAGGTTGGGATGTTTATGGTGGAGCGGGCGATTCAAATTGTGGAGGAATTTCGGCCGAAACAAACCAACATGCACATCGGAATTACCGCCCATGCGCCGTATTCGACACACCCTGACGTTTTCCGCGCAACGGCCGATTACTGTATTGCCAACGATGTGCCGCTGTGCATTCATATTGCTGAAAGCCCGGCCGAAACAGAATTTTTACGCACGGGCGCAGGCCCCTTGTACGAAATGAATAAACGCTTTGGCCTGCCTGACCAGTTTAACGCGCCGCAGACCTCACCCGTTCAATACTTACACGATTTGGGCGTCTTGGCTGCTAAACCACTTTTGGTTCATGTCGTTCAGGTTGATGAGACAGACCTAGATTTAATTGCCCACTCTGGCAGCAAGATCGCACATTGCCCGCGTAGCAATACGCTGTTGCAGTGCGGGCGTTTTCCGCTAGAAAAAGCGCTTGCGCGTCATATCCCTGTCGCGTTGGGAACTGACAGCCTTGCTTCCTCGCCATCTCTAAACATTGCTGAGGAACTGGCCTATGCACAACAACTGCATCAAGCGCATGTTTCTGCGGATACGCTGGCAGAATTGCTTCATACGACACAGGTTTTCTAAAAGGAGTTGGAAGCACCCCCACTTTTTTTGCGCTTTGGCATTTTCGCGGTTAAATTGCAGGTATGAATCCATTTCACTGGGCTTTCGACAAACTCTATCCCGCAATCCGCTTCTACCATGAGACGGTGAAAGACAATGCATGGTTTACGCAAATCACGCCGACGCTATGGCTAGGCGGTGCGCCAACCATGCCAAAAGATTATGATGTTCTGGTCGCCAACGGGATCAAGGCGGTCGTTGATATTCGCACCGAGCGGCGTGATGATGAAGCGTTTTATGCGGCGCAGGGGATTGACTACCTGCATATTAACGTGCTTGATATGGGGGTTCCCAATTCGGCCGATCTCACCCGCTCCGTTGCCTTCATTCGGAAATATGTCGAACAGGAACAACCCGTGTTGATCCATTGCGCCAAAGGGCGTGGACGCTCTGCCGTGACGCTGGCTGCGTACTTAATGAAATACCACAACATGAGTTTTCCAGAGGCGGTTGCATTTATGAAAGCCAAACGCCGTCTTGTTAAACAGGAGCCGCGTCACCAAAAATCGGCCGAAAATTGGTTTGCGACTCAATCAGTGGATACAGTTTCGCCGTAGCAGTGCTGTACTGCTTAACAATAACAGCCAACTTGTCCACAAAGCCCCGTGTTGGCTTAGTTCAACTGCTGACGGCACGTTTTCTGGGATGCCTTGCGAAACAGAAGCATAGGCTAGTTTGACTTGAGAATCGGCCGAACTGGCGTTGTCTCCGATAAACAGCAGATTCCCGTACTGTAAACAAAGCTAAAGGTTCTCGTTAGAAGCACTGTTGTGTTCGTTGAAAACGTATAAATTATCTAAAATACGTTTAACGTGTAGCGCATCATGCTGCTCGTGTGGCCCACCGTCATATTCCCTTCTCCAGTACAAGCACCCTGCATCAATTCTCACAACACTTGGTGGCAGATTTGAATAAGTTCGGACTCTGTTCCAATGGTATAATCTAGTCGAAACAAAGGATGAACTGTTTCCGAAGTCGTAAGGAGGAATTGTATGCTCGCGAAAGTGCTCAGTGGTGCCATCTCTGGAATTGATGCCGAATTAGTCCAAGTTGAAGTTGATATTCGTAAAGGAATGCCAGGCTTTTTGGTTGTTGGTCTGCCTGATGCGGCCGTGCGTGAAAGTCGTGATCGGGTCGCCGCCGCTATCAAAAATAGCGATCTAAGGTTTCCCGGCGGTAAGCGCATTACCGCCAATTTAGCCCCTGCCGCTTTGCGTAAGGAGGGGCCATCATATGATTTGCCGCTTGCCGTGGCGATTTTGGCTGCGTCGTCGCAAATATGGCCTGATAAGCTTGAAAATTCGCTGTTTATTGGGGAACTGTCGCTTGATGGCTCGACGCGCCCTACAAAGGGCATTTTGTTGATGGCGAGTTTGGCACGCGAGAAAAAGATGAAGCGAATTTATGTGCCTGTTCAAAATGCGGGTGAGGCGGCGCTTTTACCTGATATTGAAGTGATTCCCGTTAAGGATTTGATTCAACTGGTTGGTCATTTGACAGGATTGAGCATGATTCAGCCTTTTTCGGCCGAAAACACCCCGCTTGATATACCGCCCCCCGCCTTCGCCACCGACTTTTCTGCCATTATGGGGCAAGAACATGTCAAACGCGCCATGGAAGTCGCCGCAGCCGGATCGCATAACTGTCTTTTAACTGGTCCCCCTGGAACGGGAAAAACCTTAATTGCGAAATCGCTGCCCAGTATTTTGCCACGCATGGACATTGACGAGTCGCTTGAGGCGACGAAAGTTTACAGCGTGGCGGGAATGTTGCCTGCCGACACGCCGCTAATTCGTAATCGGCCGTTTCGATCCCCACACCACACGGTAAGTTATGCGGGTCTTGTGGGCGGTGGCGCGTGGCCGCGACCTGGCGAAGTGAGCTTGGCACATCGCGGCGTGTTGTTTCTAGACGAGCTGCCAGAATTTGGCACAAAGTTGATTGAAGTATTGCGCCAGCCTTTGGAGGGGTTGCCGCGTGAAATTTCGATTTCGCGTGCCACGGGGACAATCACGTATCCCGCCAGCTTCATGCTGGTTGCTGCGCAGAACCCTTGCCCTTGTGGCTATTTTGGCGATCCGAAAAATGAGTGCAGTTGCAGCAACAGTATGGTGACACGCTATCAGAAGCGGATCTCAGGGCCGTTGATGGATCGAATCGATATTCATGTTGATGTGCCGAGGGTGGAGTTTGAAAAGTTGATGGGTGGCAAATCAGCCGAAGCCTCAGCCACCATCCGCGAACGTGTTGAAGTTGCTCGTGACGTTCAACGCACGCGCTTTGCCAACACAACCCTCCACTGCAACGCCGATATGGGTCCCAGAGAGGTTCGCGACCTCTGTAAATTGGATGAAACTGGCACGCGCCTGATGAAATCAGCAATGGCGCAAATGAACCTCAGCGCCCGTGCTTTCCACCGCATCCTCAAACTCTCCCGTACCATCGCTGACCTTGCCGCCAGCGATAGCATTCAACCGACACACATCGCTGAAGCACTACAATACCGCCGCCGACAATAGCATGAGCCAAGCAAACAAAAAGCGCCCTAGGGTAACCTAGGACGCCTTATTGTTGTGTGAAGTGCTTTTAAAGACCTAAAAAACTAGATGCTTAGCCGACTATTCCATTTCCAATTTTGCGAGAGCTGCCTTAATTGCATTCTCCATAACTGGAAGGGTTTCGTCAATGTTCAAACGTGCCAAATCGCGGTTGAAGTCGTCAATGCGTCCTGCGTCGAAGCAAGATAGGTAGGCTGGGCGCGTTCGATCAAGTGATGAGATGAACGTATTGAAATAAATCAAATCTAGTTCGGCCCAATCACCTGGAATGCCAACAAAGAAGATCGCGGTTTCTTTGATCGCTTCGTAAGAATCCTCATACAGGTCACATGCGGCTTGGTCGCCACTTGCTGCGTTGTTGAGGTTGTCACGCATAATGTTGAGGTTGACCCAGTTAAAGATCATGCTTGCGGTCATGAGTTCCGCATTGAAGAGGATAACTGGGAAAACGCCAATGATTTCGTTTGGATCTGAGACGTAGTAAATTGTAATGAAGTCAATCACTACAATGTCACTTTGTTCTTCAGCTGGTGCTTCACCTTCTGGCATTCCGCCTTCTGGTGATGGTGCAGGAGGTGGTGCGGCGTTGCCACCTGTTGCACAGGGAGGCCATGGACCAGATGTTGGAATGACACAGCCGTCATTTCCTGCTGGAGTAGGAGCCGTGTTGCCGCCTGTTGCACAGGGGGGCCATGGACCAGAATCAGGGATTACACAGCCGTTGCCGCCTGCTGGAGCAGGTGCTGCATTGCCGCCTGTTGCACAGGGGGGCCATGGGCCAGACTCAGGGATTACACAGCCATCGTCAGCATGATTGTCTGCTGCTGCGACAGTAACTGTTAGCGCGAGGACTAAGCTAAGCATTAAGCTAACTAATACCAATTTCCTCAAAGCAAAAAATGATCTTTTCATATGTTCCTACCTAAATTTAGAGTGATTGAATCGCAAATTACTTGCATGTTACTAGCACATTTCACACACGCGCCTATCATAACTGACTTACAGTCCATCTGTCAATGCGAATGCAGGTTGAAAATTGGGATCTTAGTACTAGATTGAAACAGTTTTGTCATAGGTAGATTCTGAGAAAGAATAAGCTATTTCAAAACGAAAGAGGCATGTTGAATGTTTGTTCAACATGCCTCTATTTACGTTCAAATTCAGACTTTTTGAGCCTTTTAGGTCACAAGGCTAAGCTGATTATTTGGGTAGGTTTTTGAGCCTGACCACTGGAGAAACGGACGATTATGCTTAAGGTAGGTCTGTTTCTCCCATCAGGAAGAAGTCGACAGACTTGGCCGCGCCACGCCCTTCATTAATTGCCCAGACGACCAAAGATTGCCCGCGCCGTGCGTCCCCAGCGGCAAAAACACCAGCGACGTTTGTTGCAAAGTCACCGTGCTCAGCATCAACGTTGCTGCGGTTTGTTGTGCCGACGCCAAGCTGGGTGAGCAGTGAATTTTCAGGGCCGAGAAACCCCATTGCCAACGTGACAAGTTGTGTTGACCATTCGCGTTCGCTGCCTTCGATCTCAACGATGCGCCGTCCATTTTGGTCAGCTACCCATTTAATGTCCACCGTGCTCAAGCTTGCCAAATTACCGTTTTCGTCGCTGTTGAACGACTTGGTCATAATTGCAAACGTGCGTGGGTCTGCCCCAAACTTCTCCTTTGCCTCTTTTTGACCATAATCGACCATTAGGATGCGCGGCCATTCGGGCCAAGGGTTGTCATCGGCACGTGTTTCTGGCGGACGCGGCATGATTTCAAATTGGGTGACGCTGTTACAACCGTGGCGGATTGCTGTCCCCACACAGTCTGTGCCCGTGTCCCCGCCGCCGATCACAATGACATCTTTGCCTGCTGCATTGATAAACTGGTTGTCCGTGTGCCTAGAGTCGAGAAGCGACTTTGTGTTTTGCGAAAGGTAATCCATTGCAAAGTGAACACCATTGAGGTCGCGGCCTGCAATTGGGAGATCGCGTGGCTTGGATGCGCCTGTACAAATGACGACTGCATCGTGTTCGTTGCGTAGCGTTTCGGCCGAAATATCAACCCCCACCTCGCAACTCGTCACAAACTCAATCCCCGCCGCCGCCAGCAACTCAATTCGCCGCTGTACAAACTGCTTCTCCATTTTCATGTTAGGGATGCCGTACATCATCAACCCCCCAGCACGATCAGAGCGTTCATAAACCGTCACCGAATGCCCAACCTTGTTAAGCTGATCGGCACAAGCTAGCCCCGACGGGCCAGATCCAATGATGGCGACCTTTTTGCCCGTACGGTTCTCTGGCGTGTTTGGGAGAACCCAACCATTGTCAAACGCCCTATCGATAATGGCATTTTCAATTGATTTGATTGTCACGGGTGGATTATTGATCCCCAAAACGCACGCTTTTTCGCAGGGGGCAGGGCAGGTGCGCCCCGTAAACTCTGGAAAGTTGTTGGTTTTGTCGAGCCGCTCATACGCTTCACGCCAGAGGCCACGATAGACCAAATCATTCCATTCGGGAATCAGGTTGCTGATTGGACAGCCCGAACGTTCTTGCAAGAGCATGGGTCCCGTGTGGCAAAACGGGACGCCGCAATCCATGCAGCGTGCGCCTTGTTCTTTCAGCACGGGTTCTGGCTGATGCACATATATTTCGATCCAGTCGTTGACGCGCTCGATGGGATCGCGTTCGATCGGGGCTGTGCGGTTAAATTCTAAAAATCCTGTCGGTTTAGCCATAGCAGGTGTTAACTATCGGCCGATCGGGGCCAGCTACATCGTTGTAAGTCGCCCCTTTCGCTGATGTGTTCTCTTTTTAGCTCCCCGCTACGCGGGCTTTACTTGTTTTGTTTGCCTCGAATGCCAACATTTCCGCTTCGTCGTCGCTGACGCCCGTTGCTTTTGCGGCTTCAATCGCTTCTAGTACGCGACGGTAATCGCGGGGGATGACGCGCACGAACTGTGATTCGTAGCTGTCCCAGTTTGTCAAGATGTCGGTTCCAACGCTGCTGTCGGTGTAGGCGACGTGGTTGCGGATTAGTTCTTTGATGGGGTTAATTTCGGCCGAAGTCAACCCCTCCACATCAACCATCGCCTGATTCACTTTGCTGCGGAAATCGCCCTTGCGATCAAGAACATACGCAACGCCGCCCGACATACCGGCCGCAAAATTGCGCCCCGTACCGCCCAGCACCAGCACCCGTCCGCCTGTCATGTACTCACAACCGTGGTCGCCAACGCCCTCAACAACGGCCGTCGCGCCACTGTTGCGCACCGCGAAGCGTTCGCCAGCCATGCCGCGAATGTATGCCTCGCCGCTGGTTGCTCCGTAAAGGGCCACATTGCCGATGACAATATTTTCCTCTGGCACAAAGGTTGTGTTCCCCTGTGGCGCAATCGTTAGTTTCCCGCCCGAAAGCCCCTTTCCAAAGTAGTCGTTTGCATCGCCCGAGACGTTGAAGGTGACGCCCTTGGGCAAAAAGGCTGCAAAACTATTGCCGCCCGTGCCGTCTAGCTGTAGCTTGATCGTGTCTTCAGGCAGACCCTCAAGCCCGTGCCGTTTGCTGATCTTGCCGCCAAGCATCGTGCCGACCGAACGGTAGATGTTGCGGATTGGGAGTCTCGCCCGTATTTGTTCACCGTTGTCGATAGCTGGCTGGCAAAGCGGAATCAACGTCGTGTAGTCAAACGTTTCTTCAAGCGCATGGTTTTGTTCCATCATCTGTGTATTATCGACTTGTTCTGGCAGGTACGGCTGGAACAAAATGCTGCTCAGGTCGATGCCTTGCGCTTTCCACGCGCCAATTGCGGCGCTTGTTTCGAGCCAGTCGGTGCGCCCAACCAACTCGTCCACGCTGCGCACGCCCAGAGAGGCCATCACCTCGCGCATTTCTTGCGCGATAAAGGTCATAAAATTGACAACGTGTTCAGGCTTGCCAGAGAATTGTTTGCGTAACTCAGGATTTTGCGTGGCAACACCAACGGGGCACGTGTTGAGATGGCAAACGCGCATCATGATGCAGCCCAATGAAACAAGCGGCGCGGTGGAGAAGCCATATTCCTCAGCCCCGAGCATGGCGGCAATGATGACGTCGCGCCCTGTTTTGAGCTGTCCGTCTGTTTCCAAACGAACGCGGCTGCGTAAATCATTCAAAACAAGCGTTTGATGCGTTTCCGCCAGCCCAAGCTCCCAAGGCAATCCCGTGTGCTTGATGCTCGTCTGTGGGGCTGCGCCCGTGCCGCCGCCGTAGCCACTAATCAAAATTACATCCGCATGGCCCTTTGCGACGCCCGCCGCGATTGTGCCGACGCCAACCTCAGAAACGAGTTTGACGTTGACGCTGGCCTCCGGGTTTGCGTTTTTGAGGTCAAAGATTAACTGTGCCAAATCCTCAATTGAATAGATGTCGTGATGCGGTGGGGGGGAAATTAGCCCAACGCCAGGGGTTGAGAGACGCACCTTGGCGATCCAAGGATACACTTTTGGCCCTGGCAGTTGCCCCCCTTCGCCTGGCTTTGCGCCCTGTGCCATTTTGATCTGCAACTCTTTTGCGTTGGCAAGGTATTCGCCTGTGACGCCAAAACGACCAGAGGCGACCTGTTTGATGGCGCTTTGGGCCGAGTCGCCATTTTGAAGCAGTTCAATCAAATGTTCGCTGAACAGGTTCGACTCGTCACCGTTGCCGTCAACGGAGTCAAAGCGCCAGCGTGCCTCGCCGCCTTCGCCCGTGTTGCTTTTGCCGCCGATGCGGTTCATTGCAATCGCAAGGCTAACGTGCGCTTCCATGCTGATTGAGCCATAGGACATCGCGCCCGTTTTGAAGCGGGTCATGATCGACTCAATTGGCTCTACGTCGTCAATCGAAATCGGCCGATTCAAAGCCTCTGTCCGAAACTCCAACAGTCCGCGCAAACTGCCCATGCGCTTCTCCTGACTGTTGACCCCCGCTGTATATTTTTTGAACGCCTTGTAATTGCCTCTGCGAACCGCATTTTGTAAGGCATGTACCGTGATGGGGTCATAAACGTGCCGCTCTTCACCTTGGCGGACCTGATAATTGCCGCCTGCTGGCAATACGTGCCCATTTGACGGACGCTCTGGAAAGGCCGCTTTATGACGCGACAATGTCTCTGTCGCAATGATTTCAAGGTCGCTTCCTTGTATACGGGTTGCCGTTCCCTCAAAATACTGTTCGACAAAATCTTGATTGAGACCAAGTGCTTCAAAAATCTGTGCGCCACCGTAGCTCTGAATGGTTGAGATGCCCATTTTGGAGCAAACTTTGACAATCCCTTTGACGACCGCTTTGATATATTTTTGAACAGCGTCATCGTAGCTGACGTTGCGGACCAACTGCTTGTCGAGAATATCTTGGATGCTGGCGTAGGCGAGATAAGGGTTGATTGCCTCGGCCCCGTAGCCAACGAGGGCGCAAAAATGATGAACTTCACGCGGTTCGGCCGATTCCAGCACGATACTCACGTTGGTTCGCGTCCCCTTGTCGATCAAATAATGGTGCAGGCCCGAAACGGCAAGCAGCGCAGGAATCGGCGCGTTGCGTTTATCAACCCCGCGATCAGACAAAACGAGAACGTTTGCCCCTGCCTCAATCGCCCGATCGGCAATATCGTAGACATAAGCCATTGCCCGATCGATGCCACGTCCGCCTTGGCGCGGGCTGTACAGAATCGGCAAAGTTGCCGTGCTGAAATGCTCGCCACGCAGCGATTTAATCTTTGCCAGTTCGGCATTAGATAAAATTGGATGCTTGAGTTTGATGCGACGGGCGTTGGTTGGTTCAGGCAGCAGCATGTTGCCGTCTGTGCCTAAATACGTGACCGTGGCGGTGACAAGTTCTTCACGAATCGCATCGATTGGCGGATTGGTTACCTGTGCAAAGAGCTGTTTGAAATAGTCGTAAAGCAGGCGCGATTTTTTGGACAGCACCGCCAGCGGGGTATCGTCACCCATCGAGCCGATTGCTTCAACCCCTTTTTGCGCCATGGGGGTCATCAAAATGCGCAGGTCTTCAAAGGTGTAGCCAAACGCAAGCTGTTGTTGAGTTACCGAAGCTAGTGGGGCTGGGACAGCCTGCTCAGGCAGATCATCCAGCGTGAGCAGATGTTCGTCTAGCCACTGTTGATAATTGTGTGCCGTTGCAAGCGTTTGTTTCAGCTCCTCATCGGAGATGATGCGCCCTTCCACGGTGTCGACAACGAGCATGCGGCCCGGTTCCAAACGACCCTTGCGCTCAATATTTTCAGGCGCGATGTCGAGAACGCCTGCCTCAGACGCCAAAATAAGGCGATTGTCCTTGGTGATGTAGTAACGGCTGGGGCGCAACCCGTTGCGATCGAGCGTGGCAACAACCTGTGAGCCATCGGTCAGGGCGAGCGAGGCGGGGCCGTCCCATGGCTCCATCAGACAGGCATGGTATTCATAGAAGGCGCGTTTCTCGGCCGACATCGTTTCATGCCGCTGCCAAGGTTCTGGCACCATCATCATCATCGCATGGCTGAGCGACAAACCGTTCAGCGTCAAAAATTCCAGCACGTTGTCAAAATTCGCCGTGTCGCTCCCTTCGGGGTTGACGATGGGATAGAGAACCTCGGTGTTTTCAAACACGGGCGATTTGATCTGCGCCTGACGCGCTTTCATCCAGTTGACGTTGCCGCGCAGGGTGTTGATTTCGCCGTTGTGCATCAAGTAGCGATAGGGATGTGCGCGTGCCCAATTTGGAAACGTGTTGGTCGAGAAACGACTGTGAACAAGCGCGATGGCGCTTTCAAACTGCGGATGGGCTAAATCTTTGTAAAACGCGCCAACCTGATGCGGGGTGAGCATCCCCTTGAGCACCATCGTGCGGCTGCTGAGACTGGCGACATAAAATTCGTCGCTGTAAAGCTGGTCAACCGTGCGAACGGCAATCGTAGCGCGTCGTCGGATTCGATAAAGTTTGCGCTCAAAATTGACACGATTGTGAACACGACGCGCAATGAATACCATTTTGACAACGGGCTGGCTGGCTTTTGCCGTTTCGCCAAGCGTCTCGTTGTCAACTGGCACGTCGCGCCAGCCAAGCAGATGCTGGCCTTCTTCCTGCACAATCGTAAAGATGCGGTCGCGGATCGCCTGCTGCTTGTCTGGATCGGGTGACATAAACAGGATGCCAACGCCATAGCTGCCCTCTGGCGGCAACACGACCTCTTGCTCTTGCAGCATGATGGAACGTAAAAAGCGGTCGGGTAGCTGAACTAAAATTCCCGCGCCGTCGCCCGTGTCGGGGTCCGCCCCTTTTGCGCCGCGATGGTCCATGTTGATCAAAATGGTCAAGGCGTCCTGTACAAGCTGATGTGATTTCTCGCCATCGATGTGTGCAATAAGCCCAAGACCGCAGGCGTCCTTTTCATATTGCGGATCATACAGCCCTTGTTTTTTGGGAGGCGTGATGCGTTTGTAAGGGGTGGTTGTCTTTCCTTTAGCTGCCGTCATGGGCGTTTTCTCCAATCAGCCTCTACCATTTACGCGGCTTTGGAGGTTACAAATCCAAACAGCGGCGCAATCGTAGTTAGCCGATATGACAGGTCGAAAATCTGTTGGTTGAACTGGTTGAATGGGGAACTCGGCCGAATTTAAACGCAAAATTCGGCTGTGGCCTCAGACTGAATGAGCCACCAAAAAGTGAGATTGGAAACTGATTTGACACTAATATTCTCACAGAGGTGTGTAAACAACACCAATATTGCTTCCCAGTAACATTGTAACGAATTTCACAAATACGGAAATGTGGAAAAGTGGAGAAGGCTGACAGGCATACTTGTACAATGTGAACAACTTAACAGGAAGGAGCGGGTCATGAGATTGAGGGATAAAAACGGATTTTGTAAGAGTAAACGAGAAACAAGCGGCATAATTTAGTGATATTGTCCAGTAGAAGCTGAAAAATTGTTACGTTCCATTTTTTCGTTCGGTTGGCACTTGACCCAAATCAGTGATACCCTAAATTAATGTCGTTTCGTAACTATTGATGGCTTGTCAGGTTTTTAGAAAAAACAAATCGGCTATCCTCATCGTTAATTGAGGGCAAGATGATTCCATTTCAACCACATCACTGTTGACTTACACCCCTAAGACCCTAAATTCCTGACGACCTGAGTAGTAACCACATTATTAAATCGTTTGACAAGGTGAGACCATGCTATCCATTCAGACAACACTCGAACGCAACCTCGGCTCCGACCGTTTAACCATTCCCTACTACGCACAAGTTGAGTGCCATGAGATCATCAACCGTGGCCCACAGTTCAAAATCCCCGTACGGGCTGCCTACATCGGGATGAAAAAAACGCTCAGCGTTGAAGTTGCTGGCTTTCGTGCGATGACAGAGCAGTTAAGCGCCGTGCCAAGATTGGTTGAACGATTGATTGAAGGGATTGTAAGAGCGGGGCGTATACCGCATTATGTGTTTATTGCCCGTGATTCGGGAGCCGTTTACCCTGTTTATACCGTTGGGGACGAAGTGCTTGCGCCGACGCCTGATGGCCCGTTGTTCCAACATCTTGAGCTGGCAAAAGTCCGCACCCGCATCTCAGATTATCTGCACGATATCGGTATTTTGGGTAAAAATGGACGAGAGGATAAGCTGCATGTGCGTGGGGTTCATCGTACATCGATGCAGCTTGTTCGCCCAAGTTTTTATCTTAAAAAGCGCGTATCAGGCGAAGACGAGTTCTGGGCACCTGTTTTTCGCTCGGTAGACAGCCCGCGTATTTATGCTTATGCGGCCAACGCACGGCGCGACACGCAAATTAACGATGGGCTTGAGGTGATGGCGCTGCATGCGTTTGTTGCCAATGTGTTGATTGCAGACAATCGGCTGTCTAGCGTTTATGACCTGCGCCCCGATCGTTTGTTTCCCAAACTGTGGACGCAACTCTCGGCTCATTGGGAACGCGAAAACGAGATGCTGATTGTGAACGGGCTGCGAACCCCAGTCTACAAGACGCCACAAGGCACTTCTGTTGGACTGGAACGACGTCCAAACGAGGAACGGTTCACCCTCTATCTCGGCGCTGATCGGGACGATTTGAATGAACGCATGTTGCGTGACTACGCTCGACGCGGCATCGGCCTTTGATCGATTTGTGCAGATTGGGATCTGAGAAATAGGTTGGGTTAGACAATTTAACCATAGACACCCCGTGAAAATTGGGGTAAGATCGATCTCGGTTGGGCATACCTGCCCAGCAAAATAAATATTTTTAGAAGCCAAGACGCTTTTACCACTGATTATTGGTCAGTTGGTGAAGCGTCTCTTTTTTTTGGAGATGCAACATGAGTGGAAATCAAGCACGATTAGAAGCAATTGCAGCAGTTGCGAGCTACGAAAACGTTGATACTGGGATTGCAGATAACGATATGGGCGCGTTGTTTAACGCAAACGTTTTTGATTTGGCGACAATGAAAGCACGCTTGCCAAAAGCGGCCTATAAATCTATTAAAAAGACAATCGAGACACGTGGCAAGCTGGATGCCTCAATTGCAGATGCAGTTGCTTCAGCAATGAAGGATTGGGCTTTGGAAAATGGCGCGACCCACTTTGGGCATGTGTTTTATCCATTGACGGGACTCTCGGCCGAAAAACACGATTCTTTCTACAGCCCCAACGACGGCGGCACAATTGCTGAATTCAGCGGCGACCTGCTCATCCAAGGTGAACCAGACGGCTCTAGCTTCCCCTCTGGCGGTATCCGCCAAACGTTTGAAGCACGTGGCTACACCGCATGGGACGTAACCAGCCCTGCGTACCTCATCGAAAACGTCAACGGCTCTACCCTGTGTATCCCAACCTCATTTGTTTCATGGTCTGGCGAATCAACCGACATGAAAACGCCGTTGCTGCGCGGCATGCAGGCGTTAGACAAACAAGCCCGCCGAGTACTCGGGATTCTAGGTGATGACGATCAAACGGTTGTGGTTTCAAGCTGCGGCCCAGAGCAAGAATACTTCCTTGTTGACAAAAACTTTTACTATGCGCGTCCTGACCTTTACACAGTAGGCCGCACGCTGATTGGTGCTGCGCCAGCCAAAGGCCAACAGTTTGACGATCACTACTTTGGCGCGATTCACGAACGTGTTCAAGCGTTCATGATGGATGTTGAGCGTGAATTGTTTAAGCTGGGTGTGCCAATTAAAACGCGCCACAATGAAGTTGCGCCGGGCCAATTTGAAATTGCGCCTGTTTATGAAGATGGCAACCTTGCGGCCGACCACCAACAGATCATGATGCTCATGCTCAAGCGTGTTGCAGAGCGTTATGGCATGGTTGCACTGATGCACGAAAAGCCGTTTGCTGGCATTAACGGCTCTGGTAAGCACGTTAACTTCTCACTAGGCAACAGTAGCGTTGGCAATTTGTTGGAGCCGGGCGAGACACCGCACGACAATTTGCGTTTCTTGGTTTTCTGCGGGGCCGTGATTCGCGCCGTTGACATCTATGCGCCGTTGTTGCGTGCTTCTGTCGCGTCAGCAAGCAATGACCATCGTTTGGGTGCAAACGAAGCGCCACCTGCAATTATGTCGATCTTCTTGGGCGACCAGTTGGGTGATGTATTTGAGCAGATTAAAGAGTACGGCGTTGCGACCTCCTCCAAGGAAGCTGGCATGATGGACCTCGGGGTTGATCTGTTGCCAGAACTACCGCGTCACTCAGGCGACCGTAACCGCACCAGTCCGATTGCTTTCACAGGCAACAAATTTGAGTTCCGTGCGGTCGGGTCTAGCCAATCAATCACTTGGCCGCTGACCGTTTGGAACGCCATCATGGCCGACTCGCTTAACTATATTGCAAACGAGCTAGAAGGTGCAGAAGATGTGAACGCTGCTGCAACGGCATTGTTGCAAGGCATTATGCAGGCACACGGTCGCGTTGTTTTCAACGGTGATGGGTACACTGATGCGTGGCACAAGGAAGCTGAGGAAGAACGCGGCATGCCAAATCTGCGTACATCGGCCGATGCAATCCCCGTGATTGAGTCTGAAGAAGTGATTGCGCTGTTCAGCAACTACGGCATCATGAGCGAACGGGAAACAAAAGCACGTTATGAAGTGTTCCTAGAGCAATATTTGATGACGGTTGAAGTAGAAGCCCGCACGCTGCTGCGCATGGGCCGCACGATGGTGTTCCCAACCGCCGTGGGCTATGCAACCGAACTGCTCGAAGCAACGGCTGCAATCGGCATCGGCAACAGCACAGGCGAAGCGGTTGCCGCGCTGGCTGGGACACTGCAAACAGAGCTTGACGTCTTGGCTGGCATGGTTGACCATGTGCATGAGGCCGCTTTTGCACGTGACACCGTACTGCCAAAGATGCTAGAAATCCGTGCCGCAGTTGACGGGTTGGAAGAATTGCTTCCCGATGATATGTGGATGTTGCCAACCTATCAGGAAATGCTGTTTATCAAGTAGATTTCGGATTGCAATGGGTTAAAAGATGCACCCTCCCCTAGCCCCTCCCGAGGGGAGGGGGATCTGATTCCTCCCCTTTTGGGGAGGTTAGGTTGGGGGTTCTGTGCGATCTACGCCGATAATTTTAAAAGACCTTGTGGGCGATGCTTGCGGGGTCTTTTTTGTGGGTGTGTTTCATTTGAGTAAAGAGCGGTGGCTGAGCGTGTCGAAGCCTGAGCGACACGCTACGACTTCGACATGCTGTTGCGACTTCGACAAGCTGTTGCGACTTCGACAAGCTGCTACGACTTCGACATGCTGCTGCGACTTCGACAAGCTCAGTCTACGTTATTGTCACCAGCCCATTTGAAACACACCCTTTTTTATAGTGAAAAGAGAAACACGCGCTTTCCACTTTTCACTTGATACTTTCTACACTTTCACCATAATCGCGATATGGCAATGACAGTAACATGGGCGCAGGCAATTGCGAGTTTGCGTAAGATGGCGCAGGCGCTTAGCTCTGCAACCGATCTTGACACGACGCTTTTGTTGATTGCGAATAAGACAACCGAGGCGATGCGGGTTGATTCCTGCACGATCTACCTCTTGGAACCTGATCAAAAAACGCTGCGTTTGCGTGCGACGACAGGGTTGGGTGAGCAATATCTGGGGTTTGGGTCGCTGCGTATCGGTGAAGGGATGACGGGGATGGCGGCGGCTGAGAATCGGCCGATTCTAGCCGCCATCGCACGCCAGCACCCCTACTTCAAACTGGTTGATCGCGAACGAGAAGAAGGACTTACTTCGCTGCTTGCCGTGCCGCTGCTAATCGACAAGCGGCAAATTGGCGCGATGAACGTACAAACGCGGGCGGCACACAACTTCACCGACGAGGAAATCGAAACGCTGTCGCTGATTGCAGACCTAGCGGCAGGCGCACTGTACAAGGCGCAACTGCATGACAGAATGGTGATGCAGCTAAACGATTTTCAGGCGGTGGCAACGGTCAGCGAGGCGTTTACCTCATCTGACTATTTGGACGATATGCTGCACGTGGTGACCGACATGGCGGCGACCACAATGAACGTGGCGGTCTGTTCAATTTTTCTGATTAATGAGCAAACGCAAAAACTTGAATTGCGTTCGGCAAAGCGGCTGAAAAGTGATTATCAGATGCGCCCGCCGCTCGATATTGGTCAGGGGGTGGTGGGGGATGTGGCAAAGACGGGCGTGCGGGCAGAGGTGGTCGATATTTCGGCCGAACCACGCTACGCTTTTCCCGAATTTGCCCAAGCGGACGGGCTGGCCTCCATGCTGGCCGTTCCGCTCAGCGTGCAGGATCGCGTGATCGGCGTACTCGCTTGCTACACCAACAAACGTCACCAGTTTGGCAGCAAACAGATCGCGCTGTTTTCGACCTTAGCAAACCAAACGGCGCTGGCGATTGAAAACGCACAGCTCGCAACCAACGCCGCCATTATCAAAGAGATGCACCACCGCATCAAAAATAATTTACAGATGGTGGTGATGTTGATGCAGCTTCAACTGCCCGATGCAGAACGTTTGGACACGCGAGAGGTGCTGGAAACAAACATGCACCGTATCCGCAGCATTGCAACAGTGCATGAGGTTTTGTCCGATAAAGGGCTGCATTTGGTTGACGTGCGGGACGTGCTTGAGCGGATTGCTAGGGCGACGACGCAAACGGTTAATACGCCCAATCGGCCGATACAGATCGATGTGTTAGGCGAAATGCTATCGATGCCTAGCCAGCAAGCGACGGCGCTGACGCTGGTAATCAACGAGCTAATTCTGAACGCGATTGAGCATGGCTTTGCGGGGCAAACTAGTGGGCACGTTGTGATTTCTATCGGCCGAACCACCACACACATTGCCCTGCGCGTGCGTGACAACGGCGTTGGCATTCCTGAACAAATTGACACAGGGCTGGGGCTAGAAATTGTCGAAACGCTGGTCGCAGATGATTTAGACGGTCAGCTTGCTTTTAAACGGCTAGAGGTGGGAACAGAAGTTGAAATCTTGATGCCGCGTGAATAAAAAATTAAGAGTTGTAAGGTGTAAACACCCATATGAAAATTCTAGTTGCAGATGATGAGTCGATGATTCGGATGGGGTTGAGGTCGATGCTGCGTGAGTTGGGTCACGTTGCGATTTTGGCAAAAAATGGACAAGATGCGCTGCGTAAATCGCTGGCTGAAAATCCTGACCTAGCGATTTTAGATATTCAGATGCCCAAAACAAACGGGTTGCAGCTTGCCAAAGCACTCAACAAACACCAGCCGATGCCGATTATTTTTCTGACGGCGTATAGTCAGGATGAACTGGTTGATCAGGCCACCAGTTTGAACGTGCAAGGGTATTTGTTGAAGCCGACCACTTCGGCCGAACTCAAAGTCGCGATCAGTGTGGCGGTCAAGCGGTTTCGTGATTTAGATCGGGCTGAAAAACAGCTCAGCGCCCGCAAGGAGATCGATCGGGCCAAAGCGTTGTTGATAGCGCGTGGCCTGTCAGAACAAGCTGCGTTTAGCCAAATTCAGCAGGAGGCCCGCAGCAGCAACCGCAGTATGGATGCGGTTGCGCGGGAGATATTGGGGGAGTGATGGGAGGATTTACAGGTTATCTGAACGCGATTGTGTCCTCATCTTCATCTTCGTGAGCGCCTTCAAAGAACCAAAACCAAGCGCCTCCGCCAACAAAACAGCAAAGTGCTAACAAGATAAACCAAACTTGTCCTGTGGTGCGTGGCTTTTCGGCCGAATCAGCCTCCTGTCGGCTGCTGTTTGACGCAAAGTTTGGTGAGCGTGCGGCGTTTTCATCTTCCGCTGTGGTCGAACTATCTGCGGTATCCGCCTCGCCTGCCGCTGCAACAGCTTCGCCAGAGGGCGTCGCAAGATTCGCGCTGAGCAGGGTGGTTGATGCAACCTCATCCTGTGGTTCAGCTTCGTTTGCTGGCGTCTCATCGCGATTGTCCCCATCTATGAGCGTGATGCAGTGGATGCGAACTTTGTTATTGGGGATGATTTCGGCCGATTCGTCTGCCGTTGACACTGGCTCTTTAATGATAGGATGCCAAATTCGGTAGCATTCGCCCGTTTCGGCCGAAGTGCTCTCATTGTCAGTCCCTGCATTTGCATTCGTCACGTTTTCACCCGAAACAACGCCAGCCGTACCAGATGCATCTGAATTGGTCGCATTGTTCGTTCCCCCATTTGAGACGTTTGTCCCTGTGTTCGTCGAACCAGTGGCTACACCAGACCCCACATTTGTTGATCCAGTGGTTGTACCAGAGCCAGCGTTTGTTGATCCCGCAGTTGTGCCAGAGCCGACGTTTGTCGATCCGTTGTTTCCAGTGGAGCCGCCGTTGTTGCCATTTGTGCTGACAGGGGTGGCGGTGACGCCGTTGGATGAGGCGGGTTGGCCTGTGGCGGTGGTTGAGGTCGGCCAAGGGGTATTGGTTGCCGCGCCGTTGACGACTGGGTCGGGCGTCGTTGTTGCTTGTGAACCAGCCGCGCTTGCTGGGGTTGTTGCGGTGGCGGCCGATTGTGTCGTGCTAGATGCTTGAGGCGTTGCGGTTGTCTGAGATGTGCCGCCCGATTGAGTTGTCCCTGTTGCCTGGGCCGTGCTGGTTGCTGTCGCATTGGCTGATGCAGTTGACGTAGCACGCGGTGTCCACGTGGGCCAAGGCGTATTGGTTGCTTGTGCCGCTGCTGTGGCGTTTGCCTGCGACGTGCTGGTGGACGCAGGGGTGTTGGTTGCTGCTGCACTGGTGCTAGCAGGCCAAGGCGTATTGGTTGCTGCTGCATTAGTGCTAGTGGGCCAAGGGGTGTTGGTTGCCGCTGCATTGGTGCTAGCGGGCCAAGGGGTGCTGGTTGCCGCTGCATTGGTGCTAGTGGGCCAAGGGGTGCTAGTTGCCGCTGCATTGGTGCTAGTAGGCCAAGGGGTGTTGGTTGCCGCTGCATTGGTGCTAGTGGGCCAAGGAGTGCTGGTCGCCGCAACGTTGGTGCTAGTGGGCCAAGGGGTGTTAGTCGGATTGACTGACGGTGGCGTATTTGTGGGTGCAGGCGGCACAGGCGTGTTGGTCGGACTCACTGGCTGTGGGGTGCTCGTGGGTGCTGCTGGCGGGCTGGTTGGCGCAGGGGGAACAGGTGTGGGGGGAACGGCCGTGGGGGCTGAGCCAACAGGCGTGCGGGTCGGAATTGTTTGTGCCTGTGCGGGGCTTGTTGGAAAGAGAAGTATAAAACTAAAAGCTAACAATACGAAAAGAGAACGAAATTTATTCATGAGGTTGCTTGAGAGCGAACAGGTTTTTACTCACCTGTGTCTGATAGATCAACCGTTGGGACGCGGGTTGGAATCGTCGGAAGATCATCAAATTCTTGTGGCGCTGTGTGTGTTGTTGTGAGTGTGACTGTCTGCGTTAATATCGTTTGAATCGTTGGGGTCGCGCTAAGTGATGGGGGTGAAGCCCAATCGTCAGGTGCGAGCTGCGTTGTATTGATTGCAGGCGCAACTTCATTGTTATCTGGCTCTGGAATGCTGTAAAAAACGGCAAATGAGATAATAACTAAGGCGACCAGTGCAACGAACGAGGTTGCAAAATTTTCACGCCAGCGGGTTGAGGCGCGGCGTTTGTTTAGTTTGGGTGCGATGGCGGCAAAGGTCATTTGTGTTGGCGGGGTTTGTTGGCGTAATTCGGCCGAAATCCCCCCGCTGATTTTGCGCATCATCGCTCGTTCATCAGACAGTCTGCCCCGCAGTGCCACATCGTCACGCAAACGCGCCTCGAATGCGGTCCGCTCAGACTGAGACATTGTGTGATGCAAATAAGCAATAATCTGATCGGTATCCAAACTAATTTCCACTGATAGCTTCCTAACTTCTGATTGGAAGCGTTAATAATTTGTTTCTGACAAGACTGCCCGCAGCTTTTTGTAACCAAGCCGCACCCGACTTTGAGCCGTTCCAATTGGACAACTGAGAATCTCGGCCATCTCTTTGAAGCTGTGCTGTGCCCAATAGCGCAACACGATTGCCTCGCGTAAGGTGGGCGACAACGTTTCGACAGCTTGCCAAATTTGTGCTTGACTCATTAACTGGTCAAGCGCCTGCTCTGGCAGCAGGTCTGTATCGACAATGTCGCGTCCTGATTGCAGCCATTCTGTGATTGACTCCAGCAAGAACCGTTTACGACGGCGTTTGTCACGACATCGACTGACCGTAATTGTGTGTAGCCACGTTGTAAATTGGGCGCGATTGGCATCAAATCGGCCGATGTTGAGCAATGCATAGGTCAACGCATCTTGTGTGACCTCTTCTGCATCCTCGACATTGCCAAGCAAGCCCATGCTTAGTCGAAATGTTCGCCCACGAACATGGTTATACAGATGCTCAGCAGCGGCTTGTTCGCCTGTTTGCCATCTGGCAACCAACTGATCAATATCTGTCATTCGGTGGCTCGCTTCATGTCTAATCGTTATACGCGGGGAGGCGTGAGAATGATCACTATGAGTTCGATCAATTTTCTGAGGATTGTTCGTGGTGATCATCGTATCCTTGTTACCTGCCGTCCTGCCTTATGCTTGGACTTTTCTCTGTATAAAATCGCTTGTTGATACAGCAGATGGATCGTCAGACTCTATTGAACTTGTATTTGAGGGTGGGCACTATGCACAACTTATCCAGGCGTGTGAAAGTACCCAAAAATCGACTTGCACGATTGCTCAATTTCTGCCTACTATTAGGTTTGCAGCAGGAATTCAGGAAAATCCTTCTAAATGTAACGAGATCAGTATTTTTCTTTTTTGGGAGGCTAGGTGAGGATGCTGGAAATTTTACAAAATTCCAACGCGCCAAATTTGAGGGGCTGACGATCTTTAAGACATAACGTGGCAAAGACAGCCAGAAGCCATCATGTTCAGGTTTGATGCTGGTTTTCTCGCTGGGTACAAGTCGTGAACGCTTGTGTGGAGTTCTGCGCTATGGTAATATCTGACGATTACAGGCGTCTATTTTTCCTTACGAAACGCACGCCCATCAAAAGCACTAAAGGTGAATGAAAATAAATGAACAGTCAATTTACAGATAATACCCGCAATGCATTTTTTGTATTGCTTGGGCTGATTCTCTTCGTCATCGGCTGGGTAATCGGGGCGCAAACTGTGAGCTTTACAAATGCTGGCCCTGAGCATTTGGCTGGTTGGCAGCTCGATAATTACGTGCAGGGTCTTTCTGCTATTCACAATCAGACGCAGAACGACGGGTTCGTTTTGCGTGCAATGTGTAACGGGGTTACAGATAGTCCCGATGCAGACCTTGTAGCCATACGCACACGCCGCGACAGCGGCGAGATTGGGGACGTTGCTGTTGAAAGCAGCTATGATGTCATCCTCGGCATTGTGAACGCGCAAAGCTGTGCTGATTATCGGGCGTCTATACAGAGTGATGCTGCGACCCAAAGCTCTATGATAGGGACGTTGGGAAGCATTTTGGGTGCGCTCTTGGTTCTTGGGATTTTGGGGTTATTGGCATATTTGTATGTGAACCGTACTCCGGCCGATATTGAGGCCGAACCTCAAGACGACTACACAGAATTTAATGACGGCCCACCTGTATCGCGCCCAATGCAAACTGCCCATACGGCGATGCCTGAGGCCGCAAGAAAAGAACCTGCTGTGACACCGCCACCCCCCCCTGCGCCTGTTTCCTCGGTTGATGACCCAACCCCGTTGGGTGGCTTCCAGACAACCTATATTCGCGGCGATGATGCGTTTGACAAGTCATTCATCATTGAAAATGGAAATGGTGATTTCCTTGGCGAATGTGGCGT
>JBMZDF010000008.1:0-32356 GCA_049614105.1 Promineifilaceae bacterium (SeqCode) | reverse complement strand
TATGAGCAACGTTCAAAATTAATTATTCACTGTTCTCCGTTAATTATTCAAGTTCTCTGCTTTGGCTGTTTCGCCTGATTTCCTAAAGCTGTAAGAATGAACGGAGAATTAAGAATGAAGTGTTTGGTTATGAGCAACGTTCAAAATTAATTATTCACTGTTCTCCGTTAATTATTCAAGTTCCTTGTTCTGGCAGTTTCGCCTGATTTTCTGGGTTTGCTCGCCAGCGGTTGAACAGATAAAAGTTGTTGAGAACGAGTGAATGGGTGATGCGCCCTGATGTTACCAAGTCCTCGATTTGGTCGAGTGGTACGAGTTCGATCTCGATGTCTTCAAAGTTGTCAAACGTCACATCCTGAACTTTGACGCAGTTTAGCGCGAGATAGATGTGACACCAGTTGTTGAGGAAGGCTGGGTTGGGCTGGACGCTGCCGAGGTGGACGACTGTTTCGGCCGAAAAGCCTGTCTCCTCCATTAGCTCGCGTTTGGCCGCCATTAATGGGTCGTCTGTTTCATGCGGATCAACCATGCCAGCGGGAACTTCCATTGTGAATTCGGCCGAACCGTGACGAAATTGATTGACAAAGATAACCTGCCCATCACTTGTAATGGGCAGAATATTGATCCAATCAGGCGAGTTGAGCGCCACAAATCGTTTTGATTTGCCCGTGCGTGGAGATTGCCGCTCGATCGTTTCTACACGGAAAATATAGTAGTCGCCTTCTTCTTGGCGGTTGAGTTCTTTCCATTCTTGAAGCATAACGTGGACTTTGCCTCAGATAGTGCGGCTTGTCAATTGTCTTGCACCGACGTTTTGCAACTGTTTACGGGGCTAGAACTAACTTTTGGGCTGTTTCCCAAGCGTTTATCATTTGGCAACAAGTAAATTATGAGCGCAAAATGGCTTTTGTAGACCAGTACCAATGGTTCATATTCTGTTTTTAATAACTATGTTATTCTGTTTTTAACTCAGTGGTATTCTCACAATAATCTGTTGGAATAAGTTCGTAATTAGGAAACTCAGCGGCGAATCCGAAGCGATGTTGGTGTTTAAGGTTACGGACACTGAGCCATTTGTTTGGGTTGATTAGGCATCGACTGTCCAGCGATGTTTAATCAAGGTACGCGGTTAATGAAGATCAGTTGAGGCTGACTCTTAGCGAGGACGCGAGTTGTGAGAACGTAGGAACAAATTGTATAAGACACATCAACTAGTTGACTGATTTGTCTAGCCCTAATGCTGCTGTGGCATTGGGTTTGTATTGGTAGGATCTCGATCTGCTGAGACAGGTCAGATAATAAAAGACATGCAGACATTATATAGTAGTATGCGATCATCCCAAGCGCGGGTTACATCCCCTCTTAAACAGTTCGTTAAACCCGCTTACCCTTTGCTACTCATGAAACTCCGCGAGGCGGATTCTAATGAGCAAGCTGAACTGATTTATAGTACGCCCTTCGAGTACCTCGTCGCGGCGATCCTCCTGACTCAATCCTCAATTGAAGCGGTTAATGCAGTTACGCCTATCTTGTTCGATAAATTTCCAACAATGAGGGCTATGGCAAATGCTGACCGTCGGGATCTTGAGCGTCTCATTCGCAATATTGGTTTCTATCGACAAAAAGCAAAGCAGCTTCCGATGACCAGCCGCATACTCGTTCTGAATTATGAGAGTAAAGTGCCGAAAGATTTAATGTCTTTAACGCGATTGCCGGGTGTGGCACGCAAAACGGCGAATCTCATCATGGCTGAGCTATATGGCAAGACCGAGGGCGTTTTGGTTGATATGCGTATTCGTCGTGTGGTGGCGCGGCTGGATCTCGCGAATGGGAAATCGGCCGAATCGGTCGAAAAGCGGTTAATGGAGATTGTGCCAAAGAGCGACTGGATTGAGTTCCCGCGCCTGCTGATGCAGCTCGGTGACAAGACCTGTACCGTTCAAAAACCTATTTGTATGCGTTGCCCGCTGAAAAATTTATGCCCAACTTCAAAAAGTACGGGGCGTGAACCCCTGCATTAAGTATTGGGGTGCATTTTATGATAAACTCGTTTGCACCATCACTGGTTGATTTATGCAAGCGAGTTCATTGTCCTCTCCTCCTTTTGTCACCATTCTAATTCTCAATTGGAACGGCAAACAATTACTGTCTGACTGCCTTCATCCACTTCTCAAACAAACGTATAAAAACTACCACGTCATCCTGATTGATAATGCGTCAAGTGATGATTCCGTTGCGTTTGTGCGTGCGCAGTTCCCCTCGGTTGAGGTGGTAGAAAACGACCACAATGTAGGATTTGCGAAGGGCAATAATGTGGGGTTGCGACTGCCTAAAGTTCGTTCGGCCGATTACACAATTTTGCTCAATAATGATGTGGTTGTGCCGCACGATTGGCTTGCCACCTTTGTTGCTGAGATGGAACAGATTCCCAATTTGGGTGTTGCTGGGTGCAAGCTGCTGTTCCCCAACGGCACGATTCAACATTTGGGCGGCGTTGTAAAATTCCCAGAGGTTGTCGCGCAACATCCGCATCAGTTTGAAGCAGACCGCAATCAAATTTCACAGGCGCAGGACGCCGATTATGTGACGGGCGCTGCCTTTGCGATCAGCCGTCAGGCGCTTGAAACGGTCGGCGTGCTGGATGAACTATTTTCCCCTTTCTATTTTGAAGAAGTTGACTATTGCTATCGGGTTCGTGCAGTGGGGCTGCGCGTCGTGTTGTTGCCGAACATTGTGGCGATGCACGATGAGTCAGCGACAATGAATTTGACGGGCAACCGTGCGCGGCTGTTTCATTTGAACCGCTTGCGATTTGCGCTGCGATATGTGCCGATTGATCTGTTTGACAGGGGGTTTGTGGTGGCCGAAACGCGACGTTTGCAGAAGGCAGATGTGGTCGAACAGATTTTGATGCGCGAATTGTGTTTGCAGGTGCTGCTTGAGTTGCCGCGCACGATTTCGGCCGAAAGACCCTCAACCGATCTCATCATTTTGCAACGCGGCCTGTTAAAACTTCGCGACGCGCTGGACGCTGTGCCGTCTGTGGCGGTCGTGCCGTCTGCTGCGGACGAGTGGGTGTTTGCCTCGGCCGTACCGATTTTTGGCCGACTTATTGCCAAGACACGCACCGCATGGTTCAGCATGGGGGCTAAATGGCCCTTGAAAGCGGCGCTTGATGAACAGCGGGCGTTAAATCAACAGCTTATTGAGGCACAAACGACGCTTTTAGCACGCCAGCAAGGAATGGAAAACGTGATCGGGCAGCTTTCGGCCGAAGTCGCCCGTTTGCAACAGGCACAGCGCGATCAATCAAACGAGACGCGCTGAAAATGTCCTGACCAGCGAATCGGCAGAATGGCGGTCGGTTTGCGATCTTGCGGCGTTTCCAGCATAGAAAACTCGATGGCGTAGGGGATTGGCGCAGCAAGCGTTTCGGCCGCAAAAGGCCACGCATTGGTTTCTGGCGCGTCCGCATCCATCCAATAGATTGCCCGATCGGTTGCGCTCCACTGCTGTAGCTGTGCTTGCAAACGGGCGGCGTCAAGTGTGTCAACCTCTCGCAGCGAATAGACCGAATGCCCGTGCAGATATTGCAGCGGCAGACCCCAAAATTCTTCTTGCCCGATCGCTTCGTTAAAGACAACATCATTAAAAATGACGATTGAGTTGGGATCTAGCTGGGCTGAAATAGCGGCAATTTGTTCAATTTGCCCGACCTGATCGACCTGCGATACAAAGCCACGCGCCGACCAGACAAACCCAACTAGCCAGCCAAACGTAAGCACCCCGCCAAGCGTTTTTAACCACAGATGTTTTTGATAGAGCAGTGTGTCTAGCAAAACGCTTGCCATCAGGATTAGAAAGGGGAGCGTGACAGGTACATAGCGACGCATCGAATAGATTTGCGAGGGCGTTGAGCGAATGCGCCATAAATAGAGAAGCGTGTAAATTGCGCCGACCAACACAACAATCAAACTGCGTCGATCGATCCGCCAAATTTGCCAGCAAGTGCCAAAAACGCCTAGCCAGATGCCAAACGGGGAGACGTACCAAGCAAGCCGCAGCAAGTTTTCGTGTTCGCGCAGGGTCATCGTGCCGCCGCCTAGGGCTGTTTGAAAGGAGCGCGTTTGGTCTAGATTCGGCCGAATAAACCAGCCATAGATTGCCAACCCCAGCACAACAAACACCGCAACACCCTTGAGCACCACGCCATACTTCTGCCAAAATGATTCCAAACGTGACGCCTGCGAAACCAGCAGAATACAAAGTACAAGCCCCACGCCCGCCGCCGTGGGCAACAACCAAGGCAGCTTTCGCAAACGAAACAGCTCGACGCCAAACGTTCCCAGAAAATAAGGGCGACTGCGCAGGATGGCATGGGCGAAGGTATGCAGCGTGAGCAGACCGAGCGGCAGAAAGAACCAAACAGAAAGACGCCAGAGATGGGGTTTCCCTTTAATCAGCAGCCATGCCAACAGCAGAACGGGAATGCACAGCAAAAAAATAGCATCGATGCGGGTAAAGTGGGCGATGCCCAACGCCATCGCCGATAGAAATGCCATCGCTCGCCGCTCGTTGAGCAACATTCGGCTCAATGCCCATAGCCCGACCGTAATCATGAATTGCGTCAGCATTTCCGTGGTTGGATAGCGGGCAAACCAAACTTGGATCGCGTTCACAGACAAAGCGGCCAAAGCGATCCAATGCGCGTAAGTTGTGCCGAGATCGCGTGCAAGCAGATAAAGGGCCAGCGTGGCAAAAAGCGCCCAAAGCCCCGTTAGCATCAGCGCGGCATAGACCCCGCCCAACTGGTAGGCGATTGCCTGCCAAACGGGATGCTGTGGATAAAACTGCGGGATGAGGTTTCCCGTGCCTAATTCATCAAAGTAAAAACCCAGCTTGTACAGAAAAGGCGTGTAATCGTGCGCTGGGGCTTGGCGCAACAGGTTTGGGTAGAGGTCTGGATCAAGTGTGGCGAGTGTCGAATCGCGAAGTTGTAGACGGCCCGTTTCCGCCAGATTGGCCGCCAAGTTGACATAAACCCCCGCATCGGCCGCCCCCTGCACAAAATGATGGGGTCGAAAAAACAAAAAACAGGCAAGGGGTAACCAAAGCAGCAGCAAAATTTGTTCAAACGAGAACACTGTTCCCTGCGGCTTTTCAAACTTGAGGCGATTTTGGCGATGCGCCAACAAGCCCAAGGTGGTTGTGAGCACGATCCAACTTAGAAGGAGGACAAGCGGTTTAAACTGCCCCGTCTCTGCTAGCGTGATGGCGACCCAGCCGTTGATCGCGGTTCCCAAGGCGAAACTTGCAACAAGCGTGGCGACGCCGTCGTTTTGACGCTTATGCGTCGTATCCAGCAAGCGCCACGCAAAATAGCCCGTGCATAAATTGCCAAAAGTGATAATGAGAAGTGCGAACCAAGCAGACATAGCTGTGGATCGTACCATCTTTTGGGATTTGCGAGAGACGATCGACGACTTCCAAGGTGCGCCAATCGTCAAGGCTGTGGCTAGGAATCGAAGAGCTGCTGTAGGAAGGTTAGGTATAGTTCGGCCGATTTCTGAGGCCGATGGTGCGTTTCGATAAACGTTCGGGCTGCGTTTCGATAAGCTGGTAATCCGTCTGCGGCTTGCTGCATCGCTGCCAACAGCGCGGGTTGATCCATTGGTGGGACTTTGATGGCGACGCTGTCGGGCAACGCTTGATACGTTCCATGGTCAAACACGATGACTGGCTTGCCGTGGGCCAAGGCACGTAGGGCGGCGGCGGAGGTTTCGCCGACGGTTGGGTAGCGCAGGTTGATGACAACATCAAGGGCGTCAATTTGTGCTTCAAACGCGGCTTGTGTGGCCGCATAGCCGTGGAGATAGACGTTGGCACGTGTGGCGGGGGGCAGACTGTGCAGGACAGGGGTGAGGTCGAATTCGGCCGAATCCCCAACCACATGAAAGCGACTTTCGGGATGCTGGGCGTGAAATCGGCCGAAAACCCGCAGCGCCAAATCGATTTGCTTTGCAGGCGTGACCTCACCCAAACAGCCAAACGTGAGTGGGTGTTCGGCTGGCGTCTCACGCTGCGCCACCGCCAAGATTGGCATAGGAACAAGCGCAACGGGCAGCTCAGGATGGGACTGAGCGATACGGTCAGCCGCATATTGACTGTGGACAATCACGCCTAACGCTAGGTCGAGAACGCGCCGATTGAGGTCAAAACGATTCAGATCGCGCTCGTCCTGCCGAATACGAATGTCCATGCCAAGCGGCACGTCGACCGCATAGCCTAATTCGCGCCCGTATTGTTCCATCGCCATGAAATGATGCAGCACAACATCGTGTAGCACGACAACCCCAGGATGTTGTTTGAGCATTTCGTAGATGTCGCGATGGAAGCGGCTGTTGCCCATGTGGTAGATCGGCAGATCGTATTCCCAGCGGTTCGGAGAATAATCGTCGATGTGCTGAATAGGATAGGGTGCGTCGGTGATTGTTTGTGGAGCGGGGTGGAATAGCGTGATTTCGGCCGATTTGGCTAAAAAGGGCAGGAATTCCCAACTGTAGCGGGCGATTCCTGTGCGTTCGGGCGGGAGGGGGCTGAAGTAGGCGAGTTTTAGCACGGGTTAATTTTCGGCCGAATGTTTAAGCTGCTTCATTTGTCTTTCTAACTCAGCCACCGTGCGCGTCAGGGCCATAATTTCCCGATCTTGAGCAACAAGCTGCTCATACTGATCCGCAATTTGCTGTGCAGCTAGCAGGTTAAAATCAATCTGCTGGTCAAATTGCCAACGAACATACCAACGAGCCGCAACATTATTCCACATCGTGCGAACACGGCCGATAAGCGGTTGCCCCGATTTAAACTCATAATCGCTAATGATTGCTTTTTCTTTGAGGAGTGACATAAAAGTTCCAGATTTGTATCTAAATATTTCAGTTGCTCAATAAACCTCAGAGGTTTTTATTCACAGACCAGAGGAGACGACAACAAACCTCTGAGGTTTTCGTTAGCTTGCCAATGGGTGTGTTTCAAATGAGTTGATGACGATAATGTAGACTGAGCTTGCCGAAGTCGTAGCAACGTGTTGCTCAGGCTTCGACACGCTCAGCCATCGCTCTTTACTCAAATGAAACACACTTCTTACTAATATATCTGTACTCAATCTGACACCAAAATTGACGATGCGGCACGAAAACCAACCATTTGCTTATTTGAGTCAACTTGTAGGGTCAAGGGGCCATCAAAGGGTGCTGCATCTAAAACGAGAACCTGCGCACCGATTCTTAGATTTTGTTCTGCCAAATAGCGCAGCAACGCACCATCGGAGTCGTCGATGATTCGGGACACTTGAGCCGTGTCGCCAACCTTGAGCGCCGTGAGCGGACGCAAGACACGTTCGACAATCACGCCTGATTTAGACGGGATGGGCGCACCGTGTGGATCAAATTCTGGGTAGCCAAGCGCCGCTGCGATGCGATCTTCCAGTTTCTCGCTGATAACATGTTCTAAAATGTCAGCTTGCTCATGAACTTCATCCCACGTGAAGCCCAGCGCCCGAATGAGATATAGCTCGATCAACCGATGATGACGGATAACCTCAAGCGCAATTTTTTCGCCTGCGTCGGTTAGCGTGACGCCGCGATGCTTTTCGTAGTTAACAAGGCTGAGCTTTGCCAAACGCCGAATCATGCCCGTTGCAGAGGCGGGTTTGACGTTACGTGCGTGGGCTAGGCGTGTTGTGCTGACGGGGCAAGCCTCTTTGGATAGGGCGTAGATTGTTTTGAGGTAATCTTCAATCGCTTGATGGTTAAGTCCACCTCGCTGCGTTGAAGAGCCTTCCGCTAAATCTTTAATCGTTGGCATAAATCAGTATGATGAAGGGTGTTTTGTCTCGAAAATACAAATGAGAGACGAATCGATGATCGTGAGACCATTATAGATCGAATTTGGCTGGATCGCAGTGCTTTTTTGTTCCTCTTATGGGAAGCGAGTAAAATGAACGGGTAGGCTATTTTAATATCCTACACTTCGCCGATGAAGATAGAATCAAAACAAGGATAATTGCGTGTATCGAAGATTAAAAAACCGCCGTCAGAGCAAAAGCAGCATTCCGCTAAAAAATAAGCATGAAATCGAATTGATGAAAGAAGCTGGTCATCTTGTTGCCGACTGTTTTGCGCTGCTCAAAGAGTCAATTCAACCTGGCGTTCGGTTGCGCGATCTCGACCAAAAAGTTGAACTGTTGATTCGCGAACGCGGTGCGCTGCCGCTCTACAAAGGGTATCAGGGCAACCCGCCCAGTCATCCACCGTTTCCGGGCGTGATTTGCGCGGCGGTTAATAATGAGGTGTGCCACGGTTTGCCTGACAATCGCCGCCTGCGAAAAGGGGACATTGTTGGGATTGATATTGGTTTGCGCCACAAAGGGTATTGTGGCGATGCTTGCGTCACGTTTCCCGTTGGGAAAATTAGCCCGATGGCGGAACGCTTGCTGCGCGTGTCTGAAGAATGCATGTACAAAGGCATTGAAGCGGCACAACCTGGGCGCATGATTGGCGAAGTGGGTGTTGCCATTGAAGAACATGCGCGTCGTCACGGTTATAGCGTTGTGGTGGAGTGGGGCGGACATGGTGTGGGCAAAAATCTGCATGAAGCGCCTTCCGTTCCGCATACGGGGCCTGCCGATGTTGGCCCACGTTTACGTCCGGGGATGGTGTTTACAGTTGAGCCAATGGTCAATATGGGTTCGGCCGATAATCACATGCTCAAAGATGGCTGGACAGTTGTCACCAACGATGGCAGCCTTTCCTCTCAGTTTGAGCACACCATCGCCATTACACGCAAAGGCCCCGTTATCCTTTCCCCATGGCATAAAACGATGGCTTAGCGGATCGACACAGTGACAGCCTGCGCTTTAAGGCTGACTCAACTGAACCTGACGACAGAAATCAACCCCTTCGCTGGCGCTAATTTCGCCTGCGGAGCCTACCACCGAGACAGCAAGTGCCGATTGAAACAGCGGGACGGCGACTGGGCAATTTTGCACGTCTTCAAAATAGTAGGCTAAACCCAGCATGGCAAAATAAACAGACGTATTGCTACTTGCTGACCCATAGCCATCAATTGCAACCTGTAGCTCCTTAATCGCCTCTGGATAATTTGAATTTTTATAGTAAGCGTGCCCAAGATGCGCCCGCGCTCGAATCATTTGCCCGTTGGCAGCAACGGCCTGCCGTGCATAACTCTCGGCATCGGCGTAGTTGCCAATGACAAGATTGTAGTAGGCAAGTGCGTCTAGAACGTTTGCGTTTTCAGGGGCGACATCAAGCGCTGGCCCTTGGAGCAAATCAACCGCCCCTTTTGGATTGTTGCGGTAGAAAAAGTTGATACTTGCCAGCGTGAGCAGCGCGTCCACATAGTCGCTTGTAAAAGTTTGGTTGCGCTCGAAAATTTCGCGTGCTTGCTCCAAGCGTAGCTGAGCCGTTTCGCGTTCTGCCTGATAGTTTTGCACATCGGCATAATGGTAAAGTACAACGGGGTCTAGCGTTTCGGCGAACCCATCACGAACCTGACGCTCGATAGTGATGAGTGCAATATCGGCCGATTCCTGCGCCTCACCAGAATAGTTTAACCCCTGACGAATCCAACCTGATGCGGTGTAAGCATGGGCGCGAGCATTGTCAATGTTTAGCTGGCTGGCCGATTCACCCGCATCGACGGCACGTGAATACTGAAAGCCACCATCATCACCAATCGCATTGAGCTGATCCCCACGGTGCAAATGGGCATTTGCCTTGACCTCCCACACCTTGTCATTTTGTGGCGCAAGATCAACCGCGTCTGCGGCAAGCTCTAGCGCACGTTCTGAATCCCCAACCTGCACAAGCAGCTCAATGAGTTTGATGTAGTTACGGATGTCGGTGGCGTCAATGTCGATGACTTGCTCATACGTTTCAATCGCCTTTGCAAACTCGTTGTCACGTTCGTACAAACGCGCACGCAGCGCCAAATTAACAGGCGATTGCGTAGGGGTCAACGTCGGCGGCGGCGTGAATTGGGTGATGAGCGTTTCCCTGTTTTGAAGCAGCAAAACGATTGCAACAGTTAGAACGATTGTAATCAGAAGAATAAGACAAGACGGGCCTTGTCGTGGATGACGCGAAGGTCTGCGGCGAATTTCCATAGCATGGACTGTAGCAGTGTAAACAGGGCTAGGTCAAATAAGGTTGGCTGACCTTCACTCTGAATTAAGATGATCGATGATCTCTTTTCAGGTATAACCCCCACATGCGAATTGCTATGGTAGGGCCGTTTGGATTTCGGCCGAAAAAGACAATGCGCGCACGCGCCTTCAGACTCGCACGTGAACTTGTTTTGCGTGGACATACCGTCCGCCTCTTCATGCCCCCTTTTCACACACCAGAAGAAGCAGATCGCGAATGGCAAGAAGCAGGCGTCGAACTGCGCTACGTTTCGCTTGCTGGCGGTATCCCCCTGACCGTGCGTCGCATGATCCAAGAAATTATTGCTTGGCAGCCTGATGTGGTTCACGGATTTAAGCCTAAAGCGTACAGTGGCTTGGTGCTCGAATGGCTGTGGCGTTTTCATCGCAATCGCTATCGGCTGGCTATGGACATGGATGATTGGGAAGGTTGGGGCGGTTGGAACGAGCTTGAGCCGTATTCGACGCTGTACAAACATTTTTTTGCTCGCCAAGAGCAGTGGGGTATGACCCATTGTCATTTATTGACTGTTGCCAGCCGAGCGCTTGAAACGCTTGCGTGGGGGCATGGGGCAGCACCGCCAAACACGCTGTATTTGCCCAACGGTTGGGGCATCGAGGTAAAAGAGGCTGCGGAGCCAGTTGCGCGACCGTCGCATGGCAAAACGCTGCTGGTTTACAGTCGCTTTTTTGAATTTGACGTGGCGCGATTGGTGGACGTGATTGCACAGACGTATGCGGCGGTTCCCGATCTGCGCGTTTTGGTGGTTGGTGCAAGTTTGCAGGCAGATGATGGCGTTCGGTTCCAGCAGTTGATGCGTGATAAACAGTTGCTAGAGATTGTGGAAGATGTGGGCTGGGTGGAGGAAGCTGATCTGCCAGCGGTTTTGTGTTCGGCCGAAGTCGGGATCTACTTGATGGAAGATACCCTGTTAAACCGCACCAAATGCCCTGTCAAACTGGCTGACATGTGCGTGTTGGGGATTCCCGTTGTGGCGGAAGCGGTGGGGCAGGTGAAGGAATATATTCGGCCGAATCAAACAGGCTATTTGCACCCCTCTGGCGACACCGCCGCCGTTGTTGCTAGCCTCACCAAGCTGCTGACTTACCCACAACAGCGCCAAATGATGGGCGATGCCTCTCGAACTTATCTGCACGCAACCTTTGCATGGGATCAAGCGGCCGAAAAGCTTGAAATGGCGTATAGAAAATAAGTAGATTGCGATCAATAAACCTCAGAGGTTTGTTGTCGTCCGCTTTGGCGTGTGAATAAAAACCTCTGAGGTTTTCGTTAGCTGCTAATTACTTTGTGGGGAATGGAGAATAATTAACAGTGAACGGAGAATTGTTAATGGGGTGGGTTATTTTGCCGCTTTGCTGCCCTGCTCTATGGCGTGATTGTCACTGTATCAATCAGCACGCTGTCTTGCCCCGTTTCTTGATCAACTAAACGTGTTAACTCAGGCCAAAGATACATGCCGATGTGGATGTGATAGTCGCCAGCGGGCAGGTCGTCTGGTAGCTCAAGTGCATAGCTGTCGCGGATCGTTTCGTTTGTGGACCAGCTATTTGTCGGCCGACTGCCGCCTTGTGGCTGGCGATCTGCTTGTGCGACAAGCTGCCCATTGGCATCAAGGACATGCGTGAAAACGGTGTATGCCTTGTCAAGCGGCTGTTGTGCTTGCCAGAAAAGCGACAAAATGACCGCCTCTCCTGCCACCAGTTGGTTTGATCCAAGTGCGTACCCTGTTAGCTGAACGTCATCGCTCAAATTAACTGCCAATAGCTTTTGTGGATCTGTGGGTGCTTGCATCACAAACAGATCCAGTCCCACGCCAGGATAGTCACGATGCAGGGCGAAGCTGCCGTTTTTTGCAAGCCAGCCGTTGGCTTTGCCATCGGGGTCAAACTCGATTGGGTTGCCCGAAGCGACCAGCCAAATACGCTGTGCGCCGCCAACTGCCTCATTAAAAAAGAGATCGGTTTGTGCTGGATCGAACAGCGCTGCACGGTCAATCATGACGCCTTCCAGACTGGTCGGCCGATAGTAATCAAAAATAGGGCCTTGCAGCGGCCCGTTTAGCAGAATCAGATCGCCGTCCTGCGCCCGTGCCTCAATAAATCGCATCGTTTGCCCATAGCCGCCCTTGATATATTGTGGCTGCGTTTGATATTGCCAAGTGGGGATTGCGCTCAGCAGGAGAAAACCCGCAAACAGGGGATATTTGGCGAGGCTGTGCCAACTGGCAATTGAGGCTAACCCGAAACCGACTAGGACAAGAAAGGCAGGCAGCACACCCAACAGATAGCGTTCCCAGAAAAAAGGCAGCAGCGGCGTTAAGCCCCATGCGGTGAGAATGCCCAGCGCGACGGTAGCGACCAGCATGCCTACGCCCCATTTGTTTTGCCGTGCAACCCAACCTGCGCCGATGAGGGCGATGAGGACCACAAGCCAGCCTAGATACTGTTGTTCGGCCGAAATTGTCACCCCCGCACCAAATGCGATCAACGTTCGTCTACCAATCAAAAACAGCTCACCGATTGACCACTCCGTGATGCGAAAATCAGTTTGGTTGCTCCAAATGCGTTGATGCTGGATGAAGTAGGGGATAAACGCAGCGGCCATGCCGAGCCAGATGGTGAGCATTCGGCCGAAAAAGCGCCACTCCCGATAGGCCGAAACCCACAACGCAACCAACAGCGCCTCTGCAAACAAAATCGAGAAAGCGTAATAATGACTAAAAATCGCGGCCAGCGTGCTGAACACATACAATGTCCACCAGCCAAAAGTGCGACGCCCGCGCAGCAATTGCAGAAACGCCAGCACAGACCCCGCTGCACCAACTAAAACGGGGCCATACATGCGGGCTTCTTGCGCATAGTAGATGAGAAGCGGTGAAACGGCTGCGGCAAGTAGGGCATAGTTACGGCTGCGTGGTGCGATGGTGTGTGCAATTCGGCCGATAATCGCAACCGTCAGCAAGCTGCAAATGACTGAAAGATAGCGTAGTCCAAAGACAGAACTCCCCCACAGGCCACGACCGACCCGCAACAACAGAAAATAGAACGGCGGATTCGTCTCCATAAACAGGCTTGCGCCCAAAGGGCTTTGGGAGACGGTAATGCTCAACGCTTCATCGCCCCAGATGTCTTGTGCATCCACACGATAAACGGCCAGCGCAAACGCCAGCAACAACAGCCCGACAGGAATCCAATGGTGATACCGCTTCTTCATACTGCGAGGGATTATAACCGCAAGCGCATTTTCCTGAACGATTTAGGCGATCTGTGGGTCTCAAATTATGGGAAAGATACTTGTATCGTAAAACTGATCACGCTATACTTGGAAAGCTAGCTTGCCTACACAAGCTTTTCTTCCGGATAGACTCACAAGCTGAACTCATCGGAACTATATGCAATTCACAATTTCGAACACGTCGTAATGCCATAATTGATTTGACACGCGTTACGACAAGAAATTTATCTTTAATCGTAACGCACACGCAGGCACTTTCTTGCAAAGTGACGCCTGCCTGATTGAATGGCATCAAGTTGCCAAACTTGTGTTACTGCGGAGTTTGAAACATGTCTGATCTTCTTCTACAAACATTTGACGCGCCAGAGCGCGAAGATCTCCCCCAATTGAAAATTGGCGATAGCGTTACCGTTTATGCTAAGGTTAACGTTGGCAAGAAAAACGAGCGCGTCCAGATGGTTCGTGGCTTGGTTATCGCAAACGGCGGCAGCGCAAATAATGAATGGTTCACCGTTCGCCGTATTGCACCTGGTGGCGTTGGTGTTGAAATCACCTATTTATTGCGTTCACCACGTATTCAAAGTATCAAAGTACAGCGCCACGCGCACGTACGTCGCGCCAAACTGTATTACATGCGCGACCGTACAGGTAAATCAGCGCGTCTGCGTGAAAAGCGCTACTAAATCGTATTTAAAACGACTTCTTCAAAGTAGTATCAAAAAAGCGATAGCATTGCCTATCGCTTTTTTGTTTCCTAAATGCTGGTTACAATTTAGGAATGAGCAACTTACCATTGATAGGCATTACCGCCTCCGAATATACAATTAAGCGTACACACTATGATGTAAAACTAGCGGGCATGACGGCCGATTATAAAAATGCGGTCATTGAGGCGGGTGGAATCCCTGTTCTGATCCCGCTCCATATTCCAGTGGAACGTTTGCCAAAGTTGCTGGATCGACTGGATGGGCTGCTTGTCACGGGCGGAGGGGATGTTGACCCGACGCGCTATGGGCAGGTGCCGGGCGATGTGCCTTTGCGTGATGTGCGTCCAGAGCGAGATGAAATTGAGCTAGCGTTGACGACAGATGCGATTGAGCGCGAGATGCCGCTGCTGGCGATTTGTCGTGGACATCAGGTGTTAAACGTTGCACGAGGCGGCACGCTTTATCAAGATGTCGCGTCGTTAGTTGGCGAAACGATTGGTCACGATGGCGGCAAGGCGGGCTGGATTCGTCAATATTTGGCGCACTCGGTCGAAGTGACGCCAGACTCACACTTAGCCGAACTGCTGGGAACGACCGAAGTGGCGGTTAACAGTTTCCATCATCAAAGCGTGATGGCGGTTGGTGATGGGCTAAAGGTGACGGCCGTTGCGCCTGATGGTGTGGTGGAGGGCATGGAGATGCCGGGTGAGAAGTTTGTTGTGAGCGTGCAGTGGCATCCTGAAAATATCACGGGCGTTGTTGAGGAGATGAAAGGCTTGTTTAAAGGGCTGGTAGACGCGGCGTGAAACAACCGATTGGCGTGTTTGATTCTGGCGTAGGCGGTTTGTCCGTTCTGCGCTACATGTGGCGCGAGCTGCCATATGAGGATGTGGTCTATGTGGCCGATCAGGCAAATATTCCGTATGGGCCACAATCGGCCGAAAACATCCGCCGCTACGCCTATCAAATTACCCAATACCTACTCAAAACCCATCATTGCAAACTAATTGCAATTCCCTGCAACACCGCTACCGCCAAAGCAATCAACTTTCTGCGCGAGCAGTTTCCCGATGTGCCGATTGTCGGTATCGAGCCAGCCGTCAAACCAGGTGCCAAAGCAACACGCTCTGGCAAGGTTGGCGTGCTGGCAACCTTTGGGACGTTTGAAAGCCAGCGTTATGTCAGTTTGATGCAGCGTTATGCGGCCGATGTGGAACTGTTTGGAAATCCTTGTGTGGGGTTAGTGCCGTTGATTGAGGAGGGAAATTTGGCGGCGGCGGTGCGCTTACTTCGGCCGATTTTACTTCCCATGTTGCAGCAAAACATCGATACCCTCGTGCTAGGCTGCACCCATTATCCTTTTGTGACACCTTTGATCCGTGAGATTGTTGGAAACGACATCACAATTATCGATCCTGCCCCCGCTGTGGCGCGTCAGGTTCGCCGCATGATTGAGGCGCATTGTGAAAAAGCTGTCCCGGGTGTGGGCGTCACCCGTTTTTTTACAACAGGCGACAAACAACAATTTGCCAAACAGCTTGCAACACTGCTCGATCGCTACCCACCTGTTGAGCATGTCAGCGTCCCGATAGACTGATAACCCGTTGAAAATTTAGGAAACGTCTTTAAGCACTTCATCGACGCCGCGTAGACGTGTTTGTAACACAGCCTGCGCCCGCTTAATTTCCATGCGTAAATCTTTAGGGAAGCGGCCCGTTTCGTCTGGCGCGTCTTTGACGGAATGGATTGGAACGCCCCAGTGTGTGAGCAACTTGCGTGCAAACCCAGAGCGCAACACCGTTTGTGCGCCAACAAGATTGATGCGCCCCGTGACGGTATTCCCCGCCAACTCTAAGCAAGCGAGCGACAAATCATCCGCATAGATCGGGTTGCGATAATGATTGTTGAACAGGGTGGGTGGGTTGTTTTCCGCAATTGCCTGACGCATCCAGCGTGTGCCGTTGTCGATGAGGCGCAGGCTGTAGATGAGTGATGTGCGGACAATAACGTGGTTAGAATACGTGGCAATAATTTTTTCGGCGTCTGCCTTGGCGCGACCGTAGGCGTGTACGGGGGCTGTTTCGGCCGATTCGTCATAAGGGGCCGCGCTGCCATCAAACACAACATCAGACGACAGATGGATTAGTTTGGCATCGGCCGATTGTGCCGCCGCCACCATATTCTGCGCCCCCATCACAATCACATTTGCCATGTCGGGCGTGCGATTGGACCCTGCTAAATGAATAATGGCATCAGGCTGATACTGTGCGACAAGCGTGCTAACGGCCGCTGAATCACGCACGTCCAGCGCAACGCCATTGTCTAAAGCCAGCGGATCGTTTGAAAAATAACTGTAAAGGACCTCATGCGTTTGGCAGGCCAACGGAACAAGATGTTGTCCCAAATAGCTGCTGCCACCCGTAATCAGGAGTTTCATGCTGCGTCCTGTCTCTGTTCAACGGCGTCGTCGCCATGTATCGCGCGTGTGAGTGCTTCTGACGCGGCCGTTTGGGCGGCGCGTCGTTTGCTGCGTCCTTTGCCTGTTCCCCAGATCGTTTTGCCAACAATCGCCTCAACGGTGAATTCTTTCGCATGGTCAGGGCCATTTTCGGCAACAACTTGATAGCGTGGCGTGATGCCAAACTCAGCCTGCGCCCACACTTGGAATTCGCTTTTAGCGTCCTTGTGTAGCTGCTGCTCTTGGATTGTTACCAGCATAGGGGCCGCTAAGGTTTCAATAAGCGGGATGGTGGCTTCAATCCCTTGATCGAGGTAAATCGCACCGATTACTGCCTCAAAGGTGGCGCAGAGCGTTGGGATTTTGTTGCGTCCGCCGCTCTCTGCTTCACCATAGCCAAGACGTAAATGTTTGTCGATGCTGAGCTGTTTAGAAAATTGAGCCAGCGTTTCGGCCCGCACCAGTGCGGCTCGCAGCGCGGTTAGCTCACCTTCTTGATAGCTGGGAAAACGGCGAAATAGGTAGGATCCAACGATAAAATCAAGGACGGCATCGCCTAAAAATTCAAGCCGTTCATTGTCTTCAGTTGCGTCGTCGTGCTCGTTGAGATAGCTGCGGTGTGTGAGGGCGAGCGTAAGTAAATCGAGGTCATTAAAGGACACACCCAGCGTGGTTGCAAGTTCGGCCGAACTCGCGCGACTGTCATTCTGTTTATTCATAAACCCTTGGGGAGCGGTCAGCACTATTCAGTAGAAGCTAATTCCTAGCCCCCTACTGCACACTGCTCAACGCTCTTAGTTTAGTAGTCCAAACTCGCACAAACCATACCATTAGGAATAGATCGCAGCAAATTTAGATGAATAAATCGACAGTTTGCTTATAAAAAGTATGTGGTGACCGTGATTTTGCTTACTGAGGGATAAGTTTCAAACGTAATTTATGCTAGAAATGCTTGTGAGGTTTAAATAGTTAACAAAAATTTTCGATCAATAAACCTCAGAGGTTTGTTGTTGTTTACTCTGGTCTGTACATAAAAACCTCTGAGGATTTCGTCAATGACTACTTGTGATCTACCTAACGGTTGTCGGTTGAATTCGGCCGATAATCACCCTCAACCCAAACGCCACGCGCCTCATCCACTTCCTTCTTCCAAACAGGCACAATCTCCTTCAAACGATCAATGCCATAACGAGCCGCCTCAAACCCACCCTGATCGCGATGCCCAGATGCACAAGACACCAGTGTCGTCATCTCGCCCACATCGAGCTTGCCGATACGCTGCACAATCGCAACGCCTTTGACCAACGGCCAGCGTTCCCAAATCTCCTCAGCAATTTGCTGCATACGCTCAACCGCCATTTCTTCATATGCCTCGTACTCTAAATGGAGCGTTTTAGGCGGCAGCCCGTCGCGTTGCGTCTCGCCACGCACCGAACCACGAAACGTGACGACTGAGCCAACATCGGGCTGGGTCAGCGCTGCATGTATTTCATTGAGATCAGGGTCAGATTCAGTTAATGCAAAATAGGTAGGAAAGTCATTCATTTGTTTTACGCTTGTCACTAACCGCCGCTAACGGGTGGAAAGAGTGCGACCTCATCCCCAGGGTTAATAATCGTTGTGCGTTCTGCGTAGGTGCGATTGACGGCCACCAGCGACGAGGGCAGGGTGGTTGCCAGCTTGGGATATTTTGCCGCCAGTTGCTCCAGAAAAACGTTGACAGCGGTTGGCTCATCAAGCGTAATGCTGACCCGCGGCTGACCCGCGCGATCTTTCAAGGTTGCAAACAATCGAATCGAGAGTTCATTACTCATAGTAAACTTGGAGGAAATGATGAATGGAGAAGTTGTTTGACACTTCGTTTCTTCATTCTTCATTCCCTGTTATTCTTCTTTATAATAGTCACTTTTGCCGCCTGTCTTTTCGACCAGTCGAATATCAGTGAGTTGCATTGTGCGGTCAACCGCTTTTGCCATGTCATAAATGGTGAGCGCGGCAACGCTGACGGCGGTGAGGGCTTCCATTTCGACGCCCGTTTTGCCGCTAACGCGAGCCAAACCTTCGATGTCGATACGGCTTTGCGCCTCATTGGGCGTGCAGGTGACGTGGACTTTGTTCAGCATCAACGGATGACAGAGCGGGATCAGGTTGCTTGTCTGTTTAGCCGCCATGATACCTGCAAGCTGTGCAACGGTCAGTACGTCCCCTTTTTTCATTTGACCTTCTAAAATCAAGGCCAACGTTTCGGGCTGCATCGTAACAGACCCACGCGCAATTGCTGTACGCTCCGTTACCGCTTTGTGACCCACATCGACCATACTGGCCCGACCGTTCTCATCTATGTGCGTCAATTTTTTTGCATCTGTTGCTATGTTTGACATATATTGGATTATACATTTCTGATTGAGGACAGGGTAACAGCTGGTAAGATTTCATACAGTTTGTGCATCTAAACCACACAGCGGCGACGCCGCAAGTGAGAAGCTGCAAATATGAAGCATGCATCACTTTTCGCTTTCTGCTTTTCACTTTTACGGCACAGATTTCGTGCCTACACACAATAAATCGACACAGTTCTTATGCTTAGTAGCTACAATTCTATTTACCTTGCGCCCCATCTTGATGATGTGGCCCTCTCCTGTGGCGGTCAAGTTTTCCAACAAACACAGACAGAACAATCAGTGTTAGTGGTAACAGTGACAGCGGGGAATCCCCCCAACGCTGAATTTTCGGCTTATGCACAGGGGCAACATGCAAATTGGCAGCTTGTTGTGGACACAGTGGCCCAGCGGCGGCAGGAAGATATAAAAGCCTGCACACAACTTGGCACTGATTGGTTACACTGGGACATACCAGATTGTATTTATCGGCGGCATCCTGTGACGGGCGAGACATTTTACAATTCAGATGAGGCGCTGTTTGGGGTGGTACATTCGGCCGAAATACCCCTCATCAACATCCTCGCGCAGCGCATGCTAACCTTGCCAAAAGCTGACACAATTTATGTCCCGCTTGGGCTAGGTGACCATGTTGATCACCAACTGGTGCGCCAAGCGGCCGAGGTTGCTTTTGGCAGCCGTTTAAGCTACTACGAAGATTATCCGTATATTCAGCGTCACGGTGTGGCGTCACGGATTGGAAAAATAGGCAATAATTGGGAGAGTGCGCTGATTGAAATTTCGGCCGAAGCACACCAAGTAAAAGTAGAGGCAATTTCCGCCTACAACTCCCAATTAAGTACGCTTTTTGGCTCGATACAAGCCATGAAAGAACAGGTTAACACCTTCAACGCCAACAATGGTGGCGAATGTATCTGGAAACAAGCATAATTCAGTAAGCCAATCGCTTGCTTTACATACCAAACAGTCGTTAAATTAGCAGATTAACGGCAAAGGAAGATCCTCATGTTAGAACGAGTCCCCGATACCCTCGAACACGCAGGTCCTCGACTAATTCTAGTCGTCGATGATGAGCCGCGTATGATTCGCTTCATCCGCATGAACTTGGAACTAGAAGGTTACCAAGTGATTGAAGCACATAACGGGGTCGAAGCCCTCGAACAAGTTCGTCAACACGTCCCCGATCTAATCGTGATGGATGTGATGATGCCTGAGCTAGATGGGTTTGAAACTTTGCGCTTATTGCGTGAGTTCTCAACCATTCCTGTTGTTCTCTTAACCGTTAAATCAGATGAAGAAGATCGCGTCCAAGGGCTTGAACTTGGCGCGGATGACTACATCACGAAGCCATTTAGCCCACGTGAGCTTAGCAGCCGTGTCAAGGCCGTGTTGCGCCGCGCTGATTGGCCTGCACCACCCCCACGCACCATCTTGCGCATCGACGAACGCCTCAAGGTTGACTTCAATCGCCATCAGGTGATTGTCAACGACGAGCGTGTTGATCTGCGTCCAACCGAGTATCGTTTGCTCAACCACCTCATCCAAAATGCGGGCTGGGTTGTGCCACATGACACGCTGTTGGCAAAAGTGTGGGGTTATGAGTATCGTGATGAGACGCACTACCTGCGCTTGTATATCAACTATCTTCGCAAGAAGATTGAGCCAGACCCCGCACAGCCAAAATACATTTTGACCGAGCGCGGCGTTGGCTATCGATTTGTAGATTTCCGTAAAGCTGATGAGGGCAATACGGATGAAGCAGTAGAAGCAGAGTAATCTCAATTCAGTAAACCATTTTCAGTGGACAGCAACTTAGTTGCTGTCCACTGTTTTTATAACTGAATAGTGATTGACAACCGTTGGTTGGCCTGCTCATGAGTTTAAAATGTCGGCGATCGTTGTAGCGACCTATGAGAACGCATTTTTTGATCAGATTTCGTACTTGACAGAGGATGAGCAGCATCAGGTCACATTGGCCTATGCATATGCGCGTGAGCAGCATGGAGAAGAGCTGCGCAAATCTGGCGAGCCATACTACACCCACCCCCTTACCGTTGCCTACTATTTAGCTGAATATAACTTAGACGCACCCGCCTTGATGGCTGCGCTTCTGCACGATGTTGCAGAAGATTGCGACGTCACGATCGAGGACATAAGCGAGCTATTTGGCAAAGATGTGGGTCAAATTGTGGATGGTGTCACCAAATTTGAGCAGTCCGAAGCAGATATTAAAGCAAATGGGGAATGGAGTCGTGAGCAGAAAAGCCACGCGACAATCGAAAAGCTGTTCCGCTATATGGTCAAAGACGCCCGCGTCGTTTTGATCAAGCTGTATGATCGGTTGCACAACATGCGAACGATTCAGTTTAAGCGGCGAGCCTCGCAACTGCGCTCGGCGCGTGAGACGCTGGGGGTATATGCCCCGCTTGCCCATCGGCTGGGGATGTGGAAGCTGCGCAACGAGTTGCAATCGCTATCGTTGGAGGTTATCGACCACACAGCGTACCGCAAAATTTGCCGCCAATTTGATAAGCGAGAGCGGGAGCAAGCCCGTTTGGTTCAAACCGTTTCGCGTCAATTGTTGAACGTGCTTGAAGCTAACGGCATCTATGACGTGAAGGTGTGGCGTTCTGTGCGTAACCCTTTCAGTGTTTATTTGCGAGATTATCAGCAAGGGGCGTCACGTTATGAGGTCGATCGCCTGACACGTTTGCAGATCAGCGTGCCTGATCGCGCCGCTTGTTATGCGGCTCTCGGCATTATTCACGGGCTGTGGAAGCCAAAGCCAAACGGATTTAATGATTATATTGCGCGTCCGCGTGAGAATTTGTACAAGGCGCTGCACACCGATGTGATTCACCCCAGCGGTAAACTGCTCAAACTACGCATTCGTTCACAGGCGATGAATATCGTTTCGGAAATTGGCATTTTGGGCACTTGGGCTGGCGCTGACTATCAAATGTCGGCCGAACTTGCGCGTGATGTTGAGTTGCATGTGGGTGCGCTACGACAAAGCATTTCACACAACATCGAACACAGTCGACATCATTCGAGAGCGATTGTTGACACCGTTGTTGGCGAAGTGCTGGGCGCACAAATTACGGCTTACACACCTGATGGTGAACCTTTTGAACTGCCTGCTGGTGCGACCCCGCTTGATTTTGCGTTTAAAATTCATACGCAGGTTGGCGAAACTTGCCAGAAAGCGACGGTCAATGAGGAGCTAGCTCCACTGAATATGCCGCTCCAAGATGGCGATTTGGTCAAAATTTGGCGCAAGCCGCAGCAGATGCCGTTGCGTTTGTGGCTCGATCCAGAGTTTGGCTATTTGCGTACCTCGTATGCAGAATCGCGCGTGCGTCGTTTCTTCCGCCGCCTGCCCGAAAAGATCGCAACGCGACAGGGGCGCGGTTTGCTGGAGCAGGAATTGTCGCTAATTGGGATGGCGTCGCAACCGCATCGGCATTTGGCTGAGTTGATGGGGTTTGATTCGGCCGAAAAACTCTACCTCTCCATCGGACACGCCGAAACGCTGCAAACAGATGTTGCCCGCCGTGTCTTGTCAACTGAGTGGCACAAAGGGGCCAAAAAGCGCATCGGCCGCGCCGTCTTTTCCAAAGAAGCAGAATTATTTATTATTTTAGGTGCGATTGAGCTAACGGAAGCGCTGCATTTGTGCGGAAATTGCAAACCGCGCCCAGGGGACAAAGTCCGTGGTTACGTGCGTAAAAACCGCTATGTGACGGTGCATAAGCATGATTGTCACCAATTGCCGCACCAGACAATTAGCAACCGCGTGTTGAGTTTGCGTTGGGGGGATGAGAATATTGGGGAAGTGCGGCAAATTGGGTTGCAGGTGAAGGTGTTTGATCGGCCGAATTTACTGCTCGAAATCGCCCAATTTCTGCGTACCGAGATGATGAACATCTCGTGGATCTACACGCCCAAAACAGGTGCAGACATGCGCCTCGATTTTGTCATCGACACCAAAAGCCCGCGCCAACTGGTTGCCCTGCTGCACAAAATTCAAACGATGCCCAACGTCCGCAAAGTCCAAGCAATCCCCAACCCCAAGTTTGAAACGGTTGAGGTGTTGACAAGCGGCGGCGCAGACGACTGATTACAAACGCAGTAGCGGTTGTGGTTAACTAGGCTTGGGGGAGTGTGATCGCTCGTATCGTATAGACACAAGGCAGGCGAATCATGTTATGAAGACATGATTCGCTGTTGAGATCACAATGAATCATTGACGAAAGCCTCAGAGGTTTTTATTCACACATCAAAGCAGACAATGACAAACCTCTGAGGTTTATTGATCGAGATTTTTGTACCCTAATCAAACGCTTTGCGGCAGGCTAAATTTGAAGATGCTGCCTTCGCCAAGGGTGCTGGTTACCGCCACTTCGCCGCCTAGTTTTGAAACAATTCGACGCACAATTGACAGGCCAAGCCCTTGCCCTTCCGCACGGCGGGAGAGGCGGGTGAACTGTACAAACAGCATGTTCTGCTCTTCTTCAGTCAAGCCCTTGCCATTGTCCTTCACCCAAAACCAGACGCGCTCGTCTTCAATCTCATAGCCAAGCTCGATGCGCGGTGGATGCCCACCATATTTGATCGCGTTGCTGATGTAGTTCACCCACACTTCTTCAACCCATGGGGCGTAACCGCAAACCACAGGCCACTTATCAGGTGTGATAAAAGTCGCATCATATTCGCTGAGCATGTGCGACAAGCGATGAAACGCTTCATCAACTGTTTCGGTCATGTTGAACGCCGTGAGCTTAACCGCTTTTTTGCGAACACCAGACAACAGCAGAATCTCGCGAATAATGCTGTCCATTTTGTGTGCGCCTTTTGCGATAACGGCGCTCATCTGCACAATTTCTTCTGGCTCAAGATAGCTGATGCTGTCGCTGAGCATGTCGCTAAAGCCTAAGATTTTGGCAAGCTGATGTTTGAGATCGTGCGCAACGGTGTGTGCAAACGCATCGAGTTCAGAGTTTTGCGCTTGCAAACTTGTAACCAGCTTCGCGTTTTCGATGGCGATGGCGGCGGCTGCTGCCAATGTTTCAACCATCGTCAAATCCTCTTCATCAAAGTGTGCGTACTCTTTGTTGAGGATTTCAATCACACCAATGACCTGATCACGGATCATCAGCGGCACAGCTAGCATCGATTGGGTGATGAACCCAGTTTCGCGATCGATTGCGGAAGTAAATCGCGAATCTTGATACGCATTCGAGGTAACAGAGCTAACGCCATGCGTCACAACCCAGCCCGCAACGCCTTGATCAGGCAAGATGCGATAGTTTCGTAATGCGTTAACTTCGTTAGGAGGAAAAGTTGCGCTACAGGTGAGCGCTGTTTTATGTTCGTCCTCCCACATCCAGAGGGAGGCCGCAGGCGTGCCGATGATTTTCGCGGCGGCTTCAACTAAGTAGCCCATAACCGCTTCCTCATTCAGCATGGTTGTCAGCTTTTGGCTGACTTCATTAACGCGCCGCAAATTGCGATTGCGTCTTTGAAGAATATCTAATACACGACGGCCCGATTCGCCTAATTCTGAGCTACGTGCTCGGGTTGATTCTACAAGCATATCCACAGTGTCGTCCCAGTTCACTAAAAATACAGTTCCAATACTCCACGTCCGCCCCTATTGTAGGATGAATAGCGGTGAGCGGGAGCAACTTGCGACACGATCTAGCAGCAATATGCGTGAAAGATGCGCAAAGAATCCGTGCAGCCCGCAAGATTACGTTGGCGGTCACCAGACAAGAATCTTACAACTTCAAACGATAATGCTGATAGTTAAGTAAACGCCTCAAAATAGGCGATTACTAATCCATCTAAACAAACCTTAATGTCCTCACTTTTACAATCTGTTGTTTAAGCACAATGCAGCTAGGAACACCATTAACGGCCGATGGCCCCGAGTCTTATTTTATTGACGTTCTTGGACGAATTTTGACCCAACACTTAAGCGTTGGTCTTCGGGATTGTGTGAAACACTGCGAACTACCCCACCCGTATCCGATCCGTATGCCACACGTTGTGGTGCGGCGGCGTATAAATCGGTTATCTAAACCGAGTTGTGCTACACTGACGCGCTGTGAAGAAGCCGTTAGTTTTTGCGCTGAGCGAAAAACTAGAGTGATTTTGCGAATGGCTAACCACAAATAACCTGTCTCCTATGCAACGTTTTGTGTCCACCTACCGCTACGACATCGCCATTATTTTGGCGCTGTTTTGTTTACCATTACTACTCTATTGGGATGTAACTTTGGGGGGCATGACAATGCTGCCTATCGACAACCTATACCAGTGGCAGCCTTGGTCTGTTTATGCCGAACGCTTCGGCACGACGATACCCCAAAACAGTTTACTGAGTGACCTTATCATAGAAAACTATGTGTGGAAGCGTTTTTCGATACAGAGTTTAAGAAACGGGAATATACCTTTATGGAACCCGCATATTTTTGCGGGGCAGCCGTTTTTGGCGAATGGGCAGCACTCAATGTACTACCCGTTTAGCTGGCTATTTTTTGTGCTGCCGATTCATACCGCGTTTGGGTGGTTCACGCTGAGCCAACTGTGGTTGGCGGGGGTGAGTGGATATGTTTTCGGCCGAATTCTCACCCTCCGCCGCACCGCCGCTGCCATCGTCGGACTCATCTACCAAGGCAGTGGATTCCTGCTTGTCAGCTCCGCCATCTTCCCGATGATTCTTGCCGCCGTCGTGTGGCTCCCCTTCCTGCTCGGCTGCGTCGAGATGATTGTCCGCTCCCAGCGTAATGGGCGCGATGGGCAGGGCGGCAACACACTGCCTTGGATCGTGGCTGGATCGATTGGCGTTGCGCTTGTCACACTGGCTGGACACCCTGAGATGTTGATCTACACGCTGCTGATGATGGGCCTCTACGCAGCATGGCGGCTGTTTGGCAGTTTGGAACAATCTGAGCACCAACGGCCGATTACCAACAACCGATTACCATTTACCTCCCTCATAAAGCCCGCTATTTACCTCCTATCGCTTGTCACCCTCGGCTTACTCCTTGGTGCGATCCAGCTTTTGCCGCAGTTTGAACTGGCGCAGACAAATTTTCGCGAAGGAGAAACGACGCTGGCGATTGTGCGCGACTGGGCATTTCCGCTGCGGCGCGTGCTGACCTTTGTGCTGCCCAACTTTTTTGGCAACCCTGCTCACCACAGCTACACTGATGCCCTAACAGGCGAGACAATTCAGTTTGGGCTAAATCTATGGGGGAACCTCAATCCACACGGCGCGTTCAGCAGCAATTGGGGGATAAAAAACTACGTTGAGGGCGGAATGTATTTGGGGATCCTACCCCTTGCACTCGCCCTATTTGGCGTCGTGAGTCGCTGGCGTAAAGAACGAACTGTTCTGCATTCTTTATCCGCTATTCTACGTTCTCCCACTGGCTTCTTCCTGACCCTCGGTTTCTTCGCGCTTAACTTTATTTTTGGCTCGCCGCTTTATGCGATTTTGTATTATGGGCTGCCGTTTTTTGATCAGCTGCACTCGCCTTTTCGCTGGGTGTTCGCGCTATCGATTGCGGTTGCGGCGCTGGCTGGGTATGGAATGGAGGCATTTTTGGCGGGGAAAATGGGGCGTTTCGGCCGAATTTCCAGCATCCTCCTACTTCTTACAGGAATCTTAACAGTCGTCGGCCTGTTTATTTCACGCATTTTTTTCGCCCAGCTTGAGCCAATTATCAACCCGATTTTTGAAGCCATCGCCCAAGCCCCCGATGCGTTCGCCAGCGGACGCGCTTTCTACAGCTATCTGTTTCCCCAAGTCTTGACGCTTGGCCTCATTACGTTTGCTTCTGGCCTGTTGCTTTTTTGGGGAAGCAGGCAGCGAATCGATAACCCTTCCTCTCTGCTCCTCCCCACAGCCTTTTTCCTCCTAATCATCCTAGACCTTTTTCTTGCGAACCGCAGCTTTCACGTTGCCAACGATCCCGCGCTGCTCGATTTCAAGCCGCAAATGGTCGAATGGTTGGAACAGCAGGCAGGGCAGTGGCGGATCACCAGTTTTGCGCCCAAGGACAAGGCGTTTAATGCGAATTCGGGCTGGCTCTACAATATAGAAGATGTGCGCGGCTACGATTCGATTATCAACAAACAGTACACGACTTACATGGAAGCGATTGAGCCGCAAGGGGAATTGGCGTTCAATCGTGTGCAGCCTGTTAAGGACATTAACGCGCTCAATTCGCCGTTGCTGGATTTGCTCAACGTCAAATATATCGTTTCATCAGAACAGCTAGACGAACTGCCCAAGCTGTCGCGCGTGTGGGAAGGGGAGGGCGTGCAGATTTATGAAAACCTTGCCGCGCTGCCACGTGCGTACACGCTGCCGCTGACTGCGGCCTATCGCACCGATGACGTGTTGGGCGCGGTGAAGCGGATCGATCCGCGCACGCAACTGCTGTTGGAAGCGCCGAATGAGCCAGAGCAACGTTCTGTGGCGGCTGCGCCCGTTGCCGCGACGATTACGAGCTATGACAATGTTGAGGTTTGGGTTGATGTATCGGTGAGCGAGGCGTCTTGGCTGGTGCTCAACGATAGTTTTGCGGATGGATGGAAGGCGTTTGTTCGGCCGATAGGGGCCGACGATTCGGCCGAAGTCGAGCTTTCCATCGAACGCGCCAACGGCAACTTCCGCGCTGTGCAGCTTGAAGCTGGCGATACAACTGTCCGTTTCCGCTACAGCCCGCGCAGCTTCATCCTTGGCGGTTTGGCAAGCCTCATGGGGGGCGTCATCATTGTGTTGTCGCTCGGCGTGTGGGGCTGGCGGCGCGTTTATCGGCAAGAGGGCGAACTGACCAACACGCAAAGCATCGCCAAAAACAGCGTCGTGCCGATGGCGCTTAATCTGTTTAATAAGGGGATCGATTTCTCTTTTGCGATGTTCTATCTGCGCATGTTGGGGCCAGGCGAAAGCGGCAAATATGCAGCCGCGATCTCGATTGCGCTTTGGTTTGATATTGTCGCAAATTGGGGGCTAGATGCGCTGATTATTCGGAACGGCTCGCAGGAAAAAGAGAAGGTTAGCAGCTATTTGCTCAACACAACGCTGTTGCGTGTGGGGACCATGCTGATCGCGATTGTGCCGATCGCGTTGTATCTGGGGGCTGGCTTTTTGGCGAGCGACCCTTTGCCACGTGATGTGATTATGGCGCTTGGTCTGATCATGGTTGGGATGGTGTTTAGCGGGGTGGCGAAGAGCTTGACGGGGGTGTTTTATGTCTTTGAATCGGCCGAATATCCCGCCGCTCTCGCCGCCGTCACCACCATTCTCAAAGTCGCGCTGGGCGTCATGGTGCTGCTGCTGGGATGGGGCTTTATTGGTCTAGCGGGCGTTTCGATTGTAACCAACATTGTGACGCTCACACTGCTTGGCTTTATCGCGTTTCGCCTTTTCCCGCTTAACGGCCCGTGGACGCTCGATCGGGAGATTCAACGCGAGGCGTGGCGCGTTGGCTACCCGCTGATGATCAACCATTTACTGGCAACCGTCTTTTTCAAAATTGACCAAACGCTCTTGATTCAGTTTGACACAGAGGAGGCCGTTGGCTGGTACAACGCCGCCTACAAATGGGTTGACGGCTTTAACGTTATCCCCAGCTTTTTCACGTTTGCGCTGTTTCCGATTATTGCACGACAGGTCAAAAGCAACGTCAATGATGCACGGCGCACCTTCCGCATGGCGGTTAAACTGCTTGTGTTAGTCGCGCTGCCGTTGGCGGCCGTGATCACGCTGCTGGCTGATTTGATGATTGGGGTTGTGGGTGGTGAGGCATTTTTGCCGCATGGGGCGGTATCGTTACGCCTTGTGATCTGGTCGATTCCAATCGGCTGGATCAACAGCGTGACAAACTACATGATTGTGTCGCTCGGTTTAGAAAAGCGGCTGACGCGGGGATTCATCGTGGGCGTTTTGTTCAACACAATCGGCAACCTGATTTTTATCCCGATGTTCAGTTATGTTGCCGCCGCGATCACAACAATTTTATCAGAGCTGATTTTGCTCATTATGTTTAACCACTATCTGCGCCAACGGATGCCAGAGGTGCAGTGGTTCAAGCTGCTTTGGCGACCGCTGGCGATCACAGTCATTATGGTTGGCGTGATGCTGTTGGGCGCTCAACTCAATATGTGGCTTGGCCTGCTGGTCGGGGTGCTGGCCTATTTGGTTGGGTTATGGGGATTTGGCGTGTTTGGTGAGGAGGAGCGGCATATCTTGTCACAGATTTTGCCTGCGCGAGTGATTGACCGTTTACCAATATAGAAAATGGCTTTTCACGATCGCTTTCAGCCGAACTCTAGGACTTCTCCACAGTTTCTCCAGATTGTCCAATAGAATTAAGCGTAACAAACAAAGACAAACGAAGTAAGTGAGCAAGTTAGCTTGCTGACATATTGAAAAAAGTTATTAATGGAGACACTATTTAATGAAAAACAGACGATTCATCGGCATATTAGCCATCTTTTGGGGTGTATTATTTTTAATCCCCATGCTGTTTGGCGGCATGCGGGCCAGAGCATCTGCGCGGGCTGAGTTCGCGCAATCGCGATTTGAGGCGGCGCAACAGGCGCAGACGGGCGACACAACTTCTGAAACGGCAACGCCGAATAATTTCCGCACCCACCGCCATGGCCATCATCATTTCGGCCCATTTGGGTTGATTGGCGGCTTGTTCAAGCTATTTTTCCTTGGCTTCCTGTTCATGATGCTCATGAAAATGTTTAAACGCCGTCGTCACTATTGGAAGCGTCATCATCGTGGACATCGTGGTGAGAAAAGCGCCGATGACTTAACAGATGACATTCGTGTGGGTGATGAAATTAACCGCGCTGAAGCATCGGCCGAACCCATGCCCAACCTCGACGAAATGACAGTTGATGACTTGGTGATGGTCATGAAACGGCTCGGTATTAAGAAGCTAGAGCTTTAGAAGGGGTCAGGCAGGCAAACATAACCTGCCCAGCCAATTTCTGAACAGTCTGACAGAATCAAACAACGACTCATGGAAGCGTGAAACGTCGAGTACACCTCACGTTTCACGTTTTTTGTTTTGTCACCCCTCGCTCAATTCAATGTAGGGTAGGCATCCTGCCTGTGCTACCATCTGCTTATGACTCAACAAACAATACTTGTCGTGGATGATGACCGGCAAATTGTGCGGCTTTTGCGCCAATATTTGGAGCAGGCAGGTTATGCTGTGTTGACCGCCTACAACGGTGAACACGCGCTGCAACAGCTTTATAGTTATCGGCCGAATCTTCTCCTCCTCGATCTCGGTTTGCCCGATCGAGACGGCTGGGATCTCACCCGCGTGATTCGCGGCGATGAGCGTGTCGCGACCATTCCAATTATCATGCTGACGGCGCGGATTGATGAAACGGATCGGATTATTGGGCTGGAACTGGGCGCAGATGATTATGTGCCGAAGCCGTTTAATGCGCGTGAGGTGGTGGCACGGGTGCGGGCGCTGCTGAGACGACGCGATTGGGATCGTGGTGGGCAAGCGGTAGAGAGTGTGTTGAAAATCGGCCGAATTTCCCTCGACCCCACCCGCCGCAACGTCACCATCGATAACGATCCCCTCGACCTCACCCCCACCGAATTCAACCTGCTGAAAACGCTCATGCGAAGTCCTGGCACGACCTTTCACCGTGAAGAACTGCTTGAGAAAGCGCTCGGCTATGGGTATGAAGGACTCGGCCGAACGCTCGACAGCCACATCAAAAACCTGCGTCAAAAGATCGAACCCGATCCGCGCCAGCCTAGCTATATTCTCACCGTCTACCGTGTCGGCTATCGCTTTGCCGACATTGAACGGGCTGTTTAGTCCGTTTAGAAGCACCCCATGAACTACAAAGAACACCATCGCGAACGAATCAAAGCGTGGAAACAGGCGCACCGTGCAAGGTGGGGGCCGCATCATGCGAGGCATGAACGTAAAGAACGTTTCCGCTACTACAAACATTTTCCGCATAATCGGCTGTGGGTGCGTTTGAGTATGGGGTTTGGCTGTGTGTTGTTGATTGCGATGACGCTGCCGATTTTAATGGTTAGCTCGATGTTTGCGCTGCGGCACATGATATGGGACGGGGCGCTTCAATTTGAGCCACGTGCCTTTGGCGGCATCATTTTTTTGCTGACAATTATCACCATCTTTAGCGGATTTGTTGGCCTGATGGCGGGCGCATTGGTGAGTCGCAGATTGGGGCGGCAGGTCAATCATCTGGTGAAGGCCAGCCAGTCAATCAACATGAGCAGCTTGCACCTGCGGGTTGAGGAAAAGGGGGTGGATGAACTGCGTGAACTGGCGTCCTCCTTCAATCGCATGATTGCTGAACTGGAGCGCGGACACCAGACGCGCCGCAACCTTTTGGCTGATGTGTCGCACGAGTTATTGACGCCGCTAACCGTGTTAGAGGGCAATCTGCGGGCGATGCTTGATGGGGTGTACGAGATGAATGCGGAGGAAATTAGCTATCTCTATGACGAAACGCATCATCTGATTGGCTTGGTAAAAGAATTACGCGAACTGACCAAGGCAGAGGCGAATCAGCTTCAGCTTGCGTTTGTGGAAACCTCGGTGAATGAGAGTGTTATAGAGGTTCATTCGCTGTTCGAGCCGCTGGCACAGGGGCAGTCTGTGCGGCTTGAGACGCGGATGGGGGTCGATTTGCCGTTGGTGTTGGCAGATAGCCAGCGGGTGCGGCAGATGTTGAGCAATTTGTTGGCAAATGCGCTGCGCCATACGCCTGCGGACGGCACAATTATTTTGCGCACGGCGCGTGAGGCTGACTTTGTTTCAATCTCGATTCAGGATTCGGGGGATGGGATTTCGGCCGATGAACTAGACCAAATTTTTGACCGTTTCTATCGCACCGACGGCACACGCCGCCGCGATGCGGGTGGGTCTGGGCTGGGGTTAGCGATTGTGCGGGCGCTGGTTGAGGCGCACGGGGGGATAATTTCGGCCGAATCCCCCGGCCCCCAACAGGGCAGCACCTTCACGATCAAACTGCCCGCGCTAATTGCGGAACAAACGATTTGAAGGTGACTGTCACCTGCACCAAACAATCAACGGCGCTGCCGATCGACTTAACAGCTGCCTCCATCAGCGCTCATTCCGCAGGCGTGTGCAGCATTAACTAATGGGAGCGCAGCAAGTGCAATTGTGGTGAGGGTAGCAGATAGCCATAGTTTCCAGCGTTTGGTTGACATACTCCCCGACCTAAAGGAACGGGGATTCTAGGGTTCGAGCAGAGATT
>JBMZDF010000007.1:0-33940 GCA_049614105.1 Promineifilaceae bacterium (SeqCode) | reverse complement strand
CGTTCTGGACGACTTTCTCAACGGACGCTCACATGAGGTATGGGTTGTGCCAGATGAGGGAAATAATCCGCTGGCGATCGGCTCAATTTGGAGCGAATGGGGTCGCCCACATCGCGTCACGGTTCGTGTGCCAGAAGCGTTGCGCGACGAGCTATCTGGCCCCCTTTTCAGCAAACTTCTGCGGCGGCTCACCTACCTGCGCCGTCGCCACGTCAGCATTGAACATCCAATGAATGATCCAATGATGTCACAGCTTTTAGAAACGGCGAACTTCTCCCCCAAACGCCATCTAAAAACGATGAAGCTGACCCTGTAAATCGGCTATCAAAAATCTTTGGCATCACCCACGATTGACCGACTGTTTGCGGTCTAAAATATAAAGATTGAATGTGTGAGCATGCTTCTCATCAATAGCGTGATGTTGATGGTATGTTTGATCCCATTCTGCCAAATCAAATGCAGGGAAATAGGTGTCCCCCTCAAACGTACCGTCCACACGTGTTAGATAAAATCGATTGGCAAGCGGCAAAAACAGCGCGTAAATGTACGAGCCGCCAATAATCATCAACTCATCAATCTCACCAGCCGCCTCAATCGCAGCCTCCACAGAATTCACAACCTGACACCCGTCTGCCTCAAATTCTGTTTGGCGTGTCATCACGATATTGACCCGCCGCTTCATCGGTTTACCACCCATCGAATCAAACGTTTTGCGACCCATCACAATCGTTTTGCGCTTCGTATTGCGAAAATACCAGCGCAAATCATCGGGAAGATGCCAAGGCAGCTCATCGTTTGCGCCGATCAGGTTGTTTTTATCAAGTGCAGCAATTAGGGAAATAATCATGATAACCGTTCAGGGATCAAAATTTGAAGCAATATCTTTTCGCAGTTGAATCAAGAACGACTTGTGATCTGCTCAAACCGCAATGGGCGCTTTGATTCGGCGGTGACGTTGATAATCCTCAAGCGTGAAGTCTTTATATTGAAAGCCAAAAATATCTTTGACCTGTGGATTCACACGCATCGTTGGTAAGGGGAATGGCTTGCGTGCAAGCTGTTTTTCGACCTGCTCCAGATGGGTTAGGTAAAGATGGGCATCACCGAACGTGTGGATAAATTCGCCAGCTTCCAGCCCGACCACCTGAGCGACCATCATCGTCAGTAGTGCATAGCTAGCGATGTTAAACGGAACGCCTAGAAAAATATCGGCCGAACGTTGATACAACTGACACGACAATTTGCCATCAGCCACATAAAACTGAAACAAACAGTGGCAGGGCGCAAGCGCCATCTGATCAATTTCGGCTACGTTCCAAGCATTGACGATATGGCGGCGCGAATTCGGATTGTGCGTCAAAGATGCCACAATCTGCGTAATCTGGTCCACAACCTGCCCATCAGCGCCGCGCCATGAACGCCATTGCGCACCGTAGACGGGGCCTAAATCACCATTCTCGTCTGCCCAACTATCCCAAATCGACACCTCATGCTGTTTCAGGTAACCGATATTAGTCGAGCCTTGTAAAAACCAAATCAACTCGTGAATAATCGACTTGAGGTGCATTTTTTTCGTCGTGACAAGCGGGAACCCGTCGGCTAGGTCAAAACGCATTTGGTAGCCGAACACGCTGCGCGTGCCAGTACCCGTGCGGTCACCACGCTCGACGCCATGATCACGAACGTGACGCATTAAATCAAGATATTGTTTCATTGTGTGGAAAAATAAGAGGCAAGCAGTATTTGGGTATTTCAGTACGTCAGTTGGTCAGAGAACAAAGACGTACTGAAAAATCACACTACTTGAGCAAACCGTTTTTGAGCGCAGCGGCAAATTCGGCCGAACCAGCAGCCCCACCCGCATCATAGCTATTAAGAATTGCACTACCAACGATAACACCATCCGCAAACGTGCCAACGCGGCCAGCTTGCTCTGGGTTACTGATGCCAAATCCAACCGCAACAGGCACGTTCGCTTCTTCACGAACGGTTGCAACCAGTTCGCTCAGCCCGTCGCGAATCGTTGAACGTGCGCCCGTTACGCCCGTCAGACTCACCATGTAGATGAATCCGCGTGCGCGTTTGACAACTTCGCTGATGCGACGTTTGCTGCTGGTCGGGGCCAGAAAATGAATGTAGGCCAGTCCGTATTCGGCCGCAAGCTGCTCCAACTCGGCCGATTCTTCTGGCGGCAGGTCAGGCACAATAAAGCCATCAACCCCAGCTTCTTTCGCATCTTTGACGTATTGTTCCACCCCATACGCCATGACAGGGTTCATGTAACCCATCAGCATCGCAGGGGTATCGACGTCACGGGCACGTAGCTCCCGCACGATGTCGAGACATCCTTTGACAGTCATACCCGCTTCTAGGGCGGCTTGCGTGGTGCGTTGAACGGTCGGGCCGTCTGCGATTGGGTCGCTGAACGGAACCCCTAGTTCCATCAAGTCGCTGTGAGCGGCAAGCGCTTCAATCGCGGCGAGGGAGGCGTCGCGATTGGGATAACCAAGCGTAAAATAGGGCATGAGCGCGGCCGAATGGGTTGCGCTTGCGTTTTCAAAAGCGGCGGCAATTCGTTCGACGCCTGACTGAATCATTGTCATTCGATGCAAAACTCCAAGTTCAAAATTTTAGTGTGAGGGGTCGGTTTCGGCCGAATGGTCTTCAACCTCAGGCGTTGGAAAATCGATCTGCACACGTGACACAGCCCGACCATCAATTCCAATCACGGTAATCACAACCCCATTCTCCAATGAAACCACATCACCTAACTCAGGAGGACGCCCCAAATGGGTTACGACAAATCCTCCAACGGTATCAACATCTGGAATAATAGCATCTTCACCGAGGAAGACATCTTCTCGCAACATATCAAGCAGGTAGTCGCCTGATGTTTCCAAGATGCCTGGTTCAACTTCGACAAATGGTTCGTTTTCTACATCGAACTCATCACGAACCTCACCAACGATTTCCTCAACCAAATCTTCTAGGGTCACAATCCCCGCGACGCCGCCATATTCATCCAGCACTACGGCGATATGAATCCGCTGTAGTTTCAACGCACGCAGCAATTCGGTGACGCTGTGCGTTTCTGGCACAACAGGCGTGGGGCGCAAAATTGTTTCTAGCTCAAATTTGCCAGTTCCATGTCGATAATGTCGAACTAAATCTTTAAGGTGGAGGATTCCCACCACGTGATCCAGATCCTCTTTGTACACTGGGAAACGACTGTGGCGGCTATTTGTCACCTGTACAAGCAGCTGATCATACGGTATATCGTGTGGAATACCCTCAACTTTACGGCGTGGCGTCATCACCTGCCCAACAGCACGATCGTGGAAGTCGAAGATATTAGAAATCATCTCTTCCGACTCGGAGGCAATCAGACCACCTTCTGTACTTTCGCTGACAAGCGCTTCGATCTCATCTGACGAATAGAGGCGTGCAGATCCGTGTTCAGGCGGAATGCGGAATATGCGTAACAAGATGTTGCCAATTCCATTCAACACAAGGATTGGTAGTTTGAAAACCTGCTCGATAATCATCATCGGCCGATTCAAGCTAATCACAGTGCTGCTCGGATCACCAAGCGCGATTGCTTTTGGAATCATCTCACCAAACACAATATGTAGTGCTGTTAAAAGGAAAATAACGATCGCATACCCAGTCCAAAAAATCGCGTCAGGGCCCCAATCAGGAAACCAAACTTCTAAAAATGTTGCCTCAAGATAATGCGCAATATGTGGCTCACCATACATCGCTAAAACAAGCGTTACAATCGTAATGCCAAGCTGCGCCGTAGCAAGGTAAGAATTCTGTCGTGTAGGACTCTCAAGCACTTTCAGAATAGATCCAGCAGCAACGTTTCCTTCATCCCGCAATTGCTCCATCTTGCTTGGGCGCGACCCTAGCATGGCAAACTCGGCGGCAACAAACAGGCCATTAATCGCAACAAGCACTAGCGAGATTATAAACGGAACCAGAAAGTCGCCTGAGAAACTAACCTCACCACCTTCCTCAGCGAGTCTTAACAAAGGTTGAACAGATAAAAATAAATTAATCACGTTGCACCTCCCATTCGCTTATTTGTGGAATGTGTACGCCTGTCAGATTAGGGATAGAAACTTCTCCAACGCTAACATCATCCATCAACTCAATGCGAATAACCGACCCGCCGATCTCAACTTCGTCACCAATTTTTGGCCGACGTCCCAGCGTCTGGAAAACGAGGCCACCAATTGAGTCAGCGCCTTCTTCTGGCAAACTGAGTCCGAGATACTCATTTACATCTGACACAAGCAAATCCCCGCGCAAATGGACACGCTCTGTTTCCTTGTTGACGCGCACCAAAGCGTTTTCATCATCAAACTCATCTTGAAGTTCGCCAAAGACTTCTTCGATCAAATCTTCAAGCGTAATCATGCCCGATGTACCGCCATACTCATCAAAGACGACCGCCACATATTGCCGTGCTTTATTCAACTTTTCCCACACTTCTAGCGCGGGCAGCGCTTCTGGCACATAAACAACATCGCGAACAATGTCTCGCACACCTTCTGCTTTATTGACATGGCGCTTAAACACATCTTTTACATGGACAAAACCCACGACGTTGTCGATCGTTTCTTCGTACACTGGGATGCGTGTAAAGCCAGCTTTCAGGGCCGCGTCGAGCAGTTCTTCGGCCGAACAGTCAACTGATTCCGTGATAAGCCGCGTGCGGTGTATCATCACCTGACGAGCCGTTAAATCACGCAAACGAAACGCATTGCGCAGCATAGTTCGTTCATCATCCTGCAACAATCCGCCTTCATGGCTTTCGCCTACCAGAATTTCGATCTCTTCCGAGGAGTAAAGGTGACCATGCCCCCCGTGCATTTCGTATCCAACCGCACGCATTAAGAGCTTTGCGCTCCCGTTGAATAGCCAAATAAGCGGAAAGAACAGCCATTGTGAGGCCCGAATCGGCAGAATAGTCCAAATCGCAAGCTTCTCTGGCAGTTGAACCGCAACCGATTTAGGGAATAGCTCGCCCAAAATCACTTGCAGGACAGTTAGGGCAATAACAACCATTGTTGATGCTAAAGCGACTGAAATGGTTGTTGACTCCGCTATTTGTTTTGCAACAAATTCCTGTCCTAATGCACCTGCAACCAAGGAGGAAATGGTGATTCCAACTTGACAAGCCGCCACATAGTCATCCAAAGCGGCTGTGTCTTCCAGAGTTGGAACCAACATCCGCGCCATCCGACCTTCTATTCCACTATCTTCACCTGCAATTTGGCGAATGCGCGTTTTCCTAGCGCCTACAGTTGCAAATTCTCCCCCAACGTATAACCCGTTGAGGAAAATTAGCACCATGATGATTGCAATTACAAACATGATTGACATTATTTAGTTGTAGTCTGCTCCTTAACAGTTGGAAACGCGAAACCAAAAACAGCAGCATCAGAGGCAATACTGCTTAAACTTATTCTATTTTGCTTAGCAGAATAAGGGTCAGGATCGTTCGATACCACCTATGATACTCCTGGGTGGTTGACTTCTGGCATATTTGTAAAAGGTTTCGCCGCAAGATTTGTCATGCTATCGCTCTTGACACGATTATAAGATAGACCGATTATAGAATCAAACAATTTGTTGATGATCTAGAACCTCAAATTGATAGCTCGAATTATCAAGGCATCCAAGTTGGCATCCGCTCTTGCGAAGGGGAGCCAATAATCACCTGCTCTTGCGTCAAATCGGCGCTGAGCATTATGATGTCACGGTTGCCCTGCTCACTTCCTGTTGTGTTCGTATGATACACAATCCATTCGCCATCTGGAGAATAAGCGGGGAAGAAATCATTTTTCTCATCGTTAGTCAGGCGCGTTTCGTTGGAGCCATCCGCGTCAATACGATAAATCTCGTAGTTAGAATCGCGGTTGCTGTGGAAAACAAGCTGCGTTCCATCAGGTGACCACATTGGAAAAAAGTTTGCGCCTGTCGAATTGGTGAGACGACGCTCATCACTGCCGTCCGTGTTCATGATGAAAAGTTCGCGCCCATCTTGTAGCTGGCGTGAAAACGCGATCTGGCTCCCATCTGGCGACCAAACCGGCCCATACTCATTGGCCTGTGTTTTGGTCAGATTGATGGGGTCTGAGCCATCTGCATTCATGATGAAAATGTCATAATCGCCATCACGATTTGAGTGGAACAAAATTTGTGAGTTATCGGGGGACCAGTCGGGGAAGCTATCATCGGCCGAATTAGATGTCAAATTCGTCTGATTCTCACCCTCGGCCGTCATCGTGTAAATTTCCCAGTTGCCATCGCGTTTGGAGTGAAACGCGATCGAACTGGCGTCCGTGCTCCAGACAGGACGCCAATCGCCAAACCAGTTGTCAGTTAGACGCACCTTGTTGCTACCATCCACATTGGCGGTAAAAATCTCGAAGTTACCCGCCTCGTTGGAAGTGTATGCAATGCGCTGGGAAATTGGCGCTTGTATTGCAGAGCCAGCCGATTCGCGATCCGTGGGCGACTTTGGCGTTGTTGACGTTTCAGCCACACGTGTTTCTTCCACTTCGGCCGAAACGGATGTCAACAGAGAATCCAATTCGGCCGATTCCTCGCCCCCCACAGTTGGCGGCGCAAGCAACGTGGCTTGCTCAATAGCAGTGGTTGGCTCACGACCACCATCGAGAAACACGGTCTCGTAGAAAGTCCATGACGCATAAACAAACAACCCAACCACAAGAAAACTGCCAAACAAACAGCCGAAACCAATGAAAAGACGTGACCCTTGACGATGCATAGCGTCAGTATACACAAGCTCATACCCTAGAGGCTATTTTTTCAAACAGGCTCTTAGATGAAGTGTATTCAGCCTATCGGAGCGTTTCTAACACCTGCGTCAAAATCGCAATCGCTTTCTGATACTCATCCAAGACAAGGTGCTCATGCGGCGTGTGATCTAGCTTGCTGTCGCCCGGTCCATACGCCACAATCGGACATTGCCAAACGGGGGCAACCACGTTCATATCGCTTGTGCCTGTTTTGCGCTTAAATTTTGGTCTGACGTTTGCCTGACGCAGCGCGATGTTGAACGCACGCGCTAGCTTTGTTTTGCGGTCACTGGTAAAAGCAATTTCTTGGCTGTGTGCGCGGATCGTTGCGTTGGGATCGAAGGCACGCACCATCGCTTCAAATTCAGCGAGATCAAAGTTGAGCGGCGTGCGGATACCGATGCGAATTTCGGCCGAATCAATCAACCCATCGCTATCGGTATGCAATCGCCGAATCGACGGGATCAACAAATCAAACAGCTTCGACTTGTCCGCATTGAACGCCTGCACATACGCATCAACCTGATTCCACCATGCAATCGCCGACTCGGCCACGCCACTTTGCTGTCCCGCCGTGTGGCCCATCTCCGCTTCAATATGATAATCAAGCAGAATGCGCCCTTTATACCCCAACGTCACGCCATCCCAGCCGCTTGGCTCGCCAATGATGCAATAATCGGGCCGATACTGTTTCGCGACAAAACGTGCGCCTTTGCTCGTTGCGGCTTCTTCTTCAACTGCGCCAACCACAACGTAACGTGTTCCTGCTGGAATGTTTGCCGCTGCAACAGCCATCACGAACGTCGCCAGCGGGCCTTTCGCATCAACCGAGCCACGTCCATGCAAAATTCCGTCTTCGATGCGAACGGGAATATCGCCCGGCACGGTGTCCATGTGACCAAGCAAAACGATTTCGCAGGTAATTTCGCCGTTTTCGTCTAGCTTTTGGCGCGAACCAACCGCGTTACCCGCCTCGTCCACAAACGCTGTGTCGTAGTTGAGCCGCTGCATAACGGCCGCTAAATAGTTTGCTGCCTGCGCTTCCTCGCGTGACAAGCTGCGGATCGTGACCAGTTCGCGCAACACGTCAACTGCGTCAAGGGATGAAACAGAATGCGCCGCTTCGTTTGTAACACTCATTAAGCACGCTCTCCTAATTCTTGCAGGACGGCGGTTAACGCAGCCACAGCAAGATCGATTTCGGCCGTTGTAATTGTCAGCGGTGGCAAAAAGCGCAGCACGGTAGGCCCCGCGTTTAACACCATGAAGCCGCGCTCCATCATCGCTCTGAGCACGGGACCAACCCGTTGCTTTAGTTCAACACCGATCATCAGCCCTTTGCCGCGCACGTCGCGAATGAGGGGTGAGTTGATTTCGGAGAGGCGGTCGAGAAAATATTGGCCCATTTCGGCCGAATTTTGCACCAACCGATCTTCAGCCAGCACTTCAAAATGAGCCAGCGCCGCCGCACACGCGAGCGGATTGCCGCCAAAGGTGCTGCCGTGCATCCCGGGCTTTAACCCGCTGATGCGGTCGCCGATTCCGACAGCGCCCATTGGAACCCCACCTGCAATCGCTTTGCCCATCGCGAGCAGGTCTGGTTTGAGTCCAAAGTGATCACAGGCAAACATCGCGCCCGTTCGGCCGAAACCCGTCTGCACTTCGTCCACAATCAGCAGCGCACCGTGTTCGTCACAAAGCGCACGGATTGCGTTGAAATAGGCGGCGTCGCCCGGCCGAATGCCACCCTCGCCCTGTACAAGCTCAATCAAAACGGCGGCTGTCTCGCCATTAATTTTCGCCGCCAACTTTTCGATTTTCCCAAAGGGAACGTGCGTAAATTTATGCGTCAGCGCCGAAAAAGGCTCACGATACTTTTTGTTAAACGTCGCGCCCAAAGAGCCGAGCGTGCGCCCATGAAACCCGCGCATCGTTGCAATAAATTTGCTGCGTCCAGTTGTGAGATGGGCAAATTTAAGACAGCCCTCAATCGCCTCTGTGCCAGAATTGCACAGGAAAAAGCGGTTGATTCCTTCGGGGGTTAGGTCCGCCAATTTCCCCAACAGTTGCGCCCGCTGGTCGTTATAACCAAGTTCAGGCGCGGTCATCAAGGTCGCCGCCTGTTTAGAAATAGCGTTGACCAAACGCGGGTGCGCATGACCTAAATTTGCAACTGAGATGCCAGTTCCAAAGTCAAGATATTCCTTACCTGCATCATCCCAAAGCTTTATGCCGTCGCCACGCACAAAACAAACGTCGCGCTTGCCATAAACGCCGCTGGTAAACTGGTTTTCAAGTGCAATAAAATCCATATCGGTTTCACCTTCTTTGCTCACAAATGAGGTTAGAACTTACACAACCCCACCTAACCTTCCCCACGGGGAGGGCATCTTTTTAACCCTAAGTTTTATGAATGCCTACATCTTCGCATTCATAATTCTCCGTTCACTGTTAATTATTCACCGTTCATTCGTCACTTCACCTAACTCACAACCCGCGCGTTCTACAACACCCAACGATAAGCCACTTCATAGCCCGCATAAGCTGGAAGCCCTGCTGTCGGGTAGCCTTGTCGAGCAACAAGCTCATCGCCGTACAAATGGGCGGCGATTTGAATCGGGTCCGTTTCGTCAAGCGCCTCACGGATCACTTCTTCCGCGTAGGCAAATGTTTCCGCATCCATCGGCTCAATCTGCGGCGGACGCTTTGAGCCAATCGGGACAACCGCCCCAAAAATATTGGTCAGCATGTGATCGTAAACGTCAATGCCACGTAGAGTTGCGATTTTTGCTAAGGCGGCGTCATAATCGGCCGATTTCTGCCAAGTCACCGCCCAAGGAAACAACTCATCAGGAAACTGTTGCGCCACAAATCGCGCCGCATCTCCTTCCAACGTCAGCCAATCCCGCAAACGGTTCAAATGCGACTTGGCAACCCGCGACTGTAAAAACAGCAGCCGCGCCAACAATTTATCCAGCCGCAGCAGATTTGCCACGGTCGGCCACAAACGCACGCCCAAGTAGCCACGCACCCCAGCAAAACCGCTCACACCTAACGAATCGATCATCACGTTGCGATTTGCGTTGTCTGCTGGCATCAAGAAAACTTGCACATCATGGTCAAGTTCAAGGCAAGCCGCATAATACGTGACGCGCTCCGCAAGCCAGTTCAATGTATCTAGTTTGCGATGCTGCTCAAATTGATACGCTGAGACGTGACGCTTCCGCGAAGGGTTAAAGGTTCCCCACGCTTGCTGATGATTGAGCGTGACAAAGCCATCCGTTTGTGCCGCTTCCATCACAGCATAGCCACCTGACACTTTGTGCCGCATCATGCCGTCAATCTGCACCGTCAGGCTGTTGTCGTCATAGAAAAGTTTTTGGCTGCCAAGTTCAAACAGCGCTTTCGGCCGAAGTTCAGCCGTAAAAAGCGACTCAAACAGAGAAAGTGTGTCGTGAACGATGACAGCCATGATGAATCGGGTTCAGTTTACGCCTGAATCACCGTGCCGCGCCCAGCGAGAGCGGCCGTAACAGGATTCTCAATGCGTGCGTCACCAAGGATAACGCGCCCCACGCCGCCCTCAATCGCTTCTTTTGAGCCGAGCAGTTTGATCCGCATGCGCCCTTCCGCATAGGTTTTCGCAACGTGATCGATTTCGCTCAATGTGATGTTTTCGAGCAGCGAGCTTTCGTCTGGAAAATCGGTCAGCACGCCAGGGATGTTGGAGAGAATCACAAGGTCAGTTGCGTTGAGTGCTTTTGCCGTTTCGGCCGAAGCGCGATCCCCATCCACATTGATCGCCTCCCCTTCAAAACTAATCGCAGGCGGCGTCAGCACGGGCAAATAACCCGCATCGAGCAAGCTGTTCAACAGCGTTGTGTTGACCTCTTGCACCTTGCCCGTAAAGTTGTTGCGCACCACAAAACGTCGCCCCTGCTCATTCACAGCGCGAATCGCCTTCTTGCGCGGGCCGCGCCACAGTCCGCCGTCAATCCCAGACAAACCAAGCGCGTTAATGCCCAGCGCCTGAAGCTTTTCAACAATCGACTTGTTCATCTGACCACAGTAGACCATTTCAAAAATTTCTAGCGTGCGGCGATCGGTCAAGCGGCTTGTGTAGCCTGAGGGTGAGGTCACAAATTTGGGCGGATGCCCCAGCGCCTCGGCGACCTGATTGGTCAAGCTTGACCCGCCATGAACCAAAATGAGCCGTTGCCCAGCGTTCACCAGTTGTGCCACATCTGCACAGACTGCATCGTAATCAATTCCGTCTGAACCACCAACTTTTACAACAATCATGTTTGCGTCTCGTTTAAGCGCAGAATCGCAATCTGACGCTTGCCAACTTTAAATTTTTCTAGTCGTTGATAGGCGGTATGGGTGATTTTTTGTCGCTTATCGGCCGATATAGCAACAAGCGACCCACACCGTAATTTCTCTTGCAGCGCATCCAGCATCGATCCCAATGGCGGCGCATCAGCCTGCGCAAACCCTTGCCAAGTGACAAGCTGCCCGTGCGGAACATCACAAAATACAACGTCAACGGAACAAGGTTGCAACCTATTTGGAACGGGCGCAGACATAAGTGCGTCCGCCTGAAACAGATCAACCGTAATCGGCCGTTGCTGTTCGCGTTGTTCAAGCTGTGCCAAAAAGCGATTGGCGCTCATCATAGCTGCTCTATGCGACTCTTTCCCAAAGCTCGTCAACATTTGCTCGATTTTAGCCAAACGTTGCTGCATGCCGCCTGACTGCAACAGCGCAAGATTTTGTGCGGCTGTTGCGAGGGTATTAGCGTCAATGTCTGAGGCAACAATTCGGCCGATTCTATCCCCATGCAGCAGCCCCAACGCCGTCAAATGCGACGCTGCACCACAGCAAGGGTCATAGATTGTGACCGGCTCCTGTTTTCCAACACCGTCCAGCCAAACTAAACAGCGCTGAAAAATCTCGCTTGCCAAACGGACAGGATAGGCCGCATGGTTGGGCGCACTCAGGATCACGCGCCCACTTGCAAAGTCGCTGTAATCTCGCTGCGGCGCATGACGATAATGCATCAGCGATCACGCAATGGCGGCAAACGCCCGCACGGGAAAGGTTCCCATGCCTTTTACTTTGACAGGAACCGCATAAAACTGAAAACCGCTGTTCGGCAACTGAGCCAACCCCGTCATGTGTTCCACAATCAGCACGTTTGCACCGAGCAAGATCGTGTGAACAGGCCGATCGCCGTCGCTTGTGTCGTCGATATTGAGCGAGTCAATGCCAACTAGCGCGGCTCCTGCGTCGCGCAAATAGAGCGCGGCGTCGCGGGTGAGATAGGGATGATTTTCAAAGTAGCGATCTGTATTCCAATGTTGTGACCAGCCTGTTTCGACCAGCACGGCCTTGCCTGCAATCGGGATGTCGCCAAACAGATCGCGACCGATGGCGCGGGTGTGACTTTTCGGCCGAAAAACCACACCATCCAAACCAGCCACCGACTCTAGAGCAAGTTCTGACACATCCATCCCATCTGCAAACCGATGAAAAGGCGCGTCGATATACGTGCCGCTATTGGCAACCATCTCGATTTTGCCAATGTGGAAGGTTGTGTTGTCGCTGTAATGTTCGGCCGAAGCCTCACGACTCAAAAAGTCGCACACCAACGGCGCAGGCAACCCTTTGTAGGTAATCAACCCGTCAAACAACGTATGGCTCAAATCGATTAATTGCATAACATTTTCCAACTCTGGCAAGATTCAGGTAATCATTGGCGAAAACCTCAGAGATTTTTATGCACATACCAGAGTAGATGACAATAAACCTCTGAGGCTTACTGATCGAAACTTTCCATCGCCTACTTAAATTGGGTGTAGACCAAAAAATCCTAGCCCTGCATCTTCTTCATATCCGACCATCAAATTCATGCACTGAACGGCCGTACCAGCCGCCCCTTTCATCAAATTGTCGATGGCCGAAATAATCACAACACGTCCCGTGCGATCATCGACGGCAAAGCCAACATCCGCGTAGTTTGTGCCTGCTAAGATTTTGGGTTCTGGATAACGATAAACGCCGCGCTTATCTTTGACAATCCGCACAAAACGTTCTTGTTTGTACGCACCGCGATACAGTTTCCACAGATCTTTTTCGGTCAGGCGCTTGGTCGTAAACACGTGCGCCGTACACAGCACCCCGCGAACCAGTTCGATGGCGGTCGCTGAGAAGTGCAACGGGAACTCGCCCAACGCCTGCATGACCTCGGCTTGATGACGATGCCCCGTTGGTGCAAACGAACGCACGGCGTTTACGCGCTCTGGGTGATGGGTCGCCAAACTGTGTTTGTTGCCCCCTTCTGAGGAGCCAACTTTGACTTCAGCAACCACATGGTCGATCAGACCCGCACGCGCCAGCGGCAGCAGTGCCAAATTGGTCGCGGTTGCGTTACAGCCAACGCCAGAGACATAGCGTGCGCCACGAATTGCGTCACGGTTAATTTCTGGCAATCCGTACACAAATTTGTCTAGCCATTCGGGGTTAGGATGTGGGTGTCCATACCAGTCTTCGTACAGATCGGGTGAGCGGAGGCGAAAATCGGCCGAACAGTCGATAATATAGGTCGTCTGTCCTGCAAATTCCTCAATCCGCGTTGCGGCGCTACCGTGAGGTAACGCTAAAAACAAAATATCGCACGGTTGAAGCTTTTCCAAAGGCGTAAACTTCAGCTTTGTCACGCCACGCAGATTCGGATGGGTGCTATGAACAAACGTCCCCGCCAAGCGTTGCGAGGTGACTTGCGCCACCTCAATCTGAGGGTGTCCAATCAGCAGACGCAGCAGTTCGCCACCGACATAACCAGACGCCCCAACAATACTTGCTCTAAGCATTTAAAACCCCATTCGGCACAACGCCATTTTGAGCTTGCACCTGCCCTTCACCCACACGAATCACATAATCAACAATTTTGCCAGGAATATTAACCCCTGTTGGCTTAATGCTGTTGCGGAACTCCATTGTGTAGTTGACTTCGTTGACGGTCCAGTTGCCATCGACATCTTCCAACAGATCAACCGCAACAACGCCGCCACCCACGGCAGCAGCCGCCGCCCGTGATAGCTCGTCTACAATGCCAGCAACGCCCCAGATACCAGATTGTCCGCCGCGTGCTGTGTTTGTAATCCAATGTTCTGAGGTGCGGCTAATCGCGCAAATCGTCTCGTCGTCAACAACAAAGCTGCGAATGTCGCGCCCTTCTGCTTTGTTCACATATTCTTGAATATAGAAGATAGAGTGCAAATAATTGCCAAGCGTGTTCTTGTGCTCAAGGATCGCTTCGGCCGCCTCACGGTCATTAACCTTAGACAACAAGCGCCCCCATGAGCCAATTGCTGGCTTGAGAACGACAGGGTAGCCCATTTCCTCAATCGCCTCGATCGCGGATTCTGGCGTATATGCAACCCGCACCTCTGGTGAGGGAACACCTGCCGCCACAAGCGCAACCGAGGTGTTTAGTTTGCTGCCACACACCTCAGCCACATGCGACGTGTTAACCGTTGGGACGCCCCAGCCGTTCAACACCTGCAACGTTGCCAACGCACGCGAGTGGCTCACGCAACGTTCTAGGATAACGTCGTACTTGTCCCAAGCATCACGCTGATCGAGACGCAGTTGAATCTTGCGTACATCGATCATTTCAAGCTCGACGTTGCTGCGTGACTCTAATTCGCGAATCAACAATTTTTCTTCAGCCCTAACGCGACTGTATAACATGCCTACTTTCATAATCGTTGTACTCCAAATAGCAAACTACTGTTTACTGATTTATTCGCCCCAATCCTCTTCAACTTCGGGTGCAATCTCAACGGTGACAGGATCAAGTTTCACAACTTCTAGCTCGGTTGAGCAATCATCACATTCCAAAATTTCACCAACAATAATGTCGGCCGCAACTTCGATTTCTGCATCACATTCAGGACAGGCAACAGTGTTCATAAAAAATCTCCAATATCAAACAGGGTTATCGTTTAGACAACAAAAAAGGCAGCCTGCGCTCGTTTAGTCAGACCGCCCAGCGACACCGATTTCAAACTCTGCACAATCTTCACAGATGGTTGTTAACCAACAAAGCATAGAAATAATCGGCACAAAAAAACCCGACCAAAATGGTCGGGTTCAAACTTTCAATCTACAGACAGCAGCAAACGACCAGATAATTCTAGTTAAATCTTGCTCTTGCGCTTAGACTTGCTGCGTTCAAATATCATAACGGGGCGAAGGATACTCTATTTTCACCTAATGTCAATATCATGATTGCCCAAAAAAGCTGGGTAAAAGCAAAAAGTCACCAAAATTGGTGACTTTTTACTTCTATCTTTTTCCCTAATCCAATACAACTTTACAAATAATTTTGAGCTACCTATCTAAAAACTTACGCTCAATCTTAAGATAACACGAATTCCTGATTTTATTTCTGACAATTTTGATGCGTTTCGGGATCATACAGCGTTCACACCAGCCGCAGAGGTTTGTCGTTGTCTACATTGGCAGAAGTTTGTTTATTGATAGTTTCACGAGAGGGAAAAGTGGAGTGTAAGGTAGAAAAGGTAGTCTAAATATAGCTTCACAAATGTGTAGCTTATTCCTTCTCCTCCTATGTGAATGCGAGAACCTGGCCAGGTGCTCGCTTTTTTTTATACCTGATAGAGTCAGACAAATCACAATTAGTCGTTGACAAAAACCTCTGAGGTTTATAAAAATTGGCCTAAGCGATTAAGCAGGCTACACTGTCGTTATGCCTGCCCACCTAACAACTGACGACATCGCTTTGCAAGAACGTGCTTCGTATTGGAATCACCTCGTCTCCAGTGTTTTGGGTCGTCTGATGACAATTCCACAGAAAAGCCGATCGTTTGCAGGTACAATCACCCATAGCCAGCTATCCTCTATTCCAATTGCACAAGTTTCATCTACACAGTTGCGCGTTGTGCGCCCCGCACGGTTTATCGACGATCCAAAAGAAGACTTTTTCAAGGTTAATTTTCAACTGGCGGGGTATGCAACGTTGTCCCAACAGAAGAAAACCACCGTGTTAGAGCCGGGCAGTTGGGTTATCTATGACAACACGGCTCCCTATGAATTGTGTTTCCATAGCGATTATCAACAGCTTTTGTTTCTGGTTCCGCGACGGCAGTTATTGAACATGATGCCAACGGTCGACCTGCATTTGGCAAGCGCCCGCTCAAGCCGATCGGGTATGGGCAAGTTATTATTTGACTTTGTTGCAAGTGCGTTTCGAGAGAGTGATTCTATTTCGGCCGAAATTCAACCCCACACCGCCCGCATGATGCTCGATATGCTGCTGTTGGGATTAGCAGATTCGGCCAAAACATCAGCCGCCCTTCCCGCCAGCTCACGCCTCACGCAAATCCAGCAGGTCATTGCAACCCACCTTCACGACCCAACGCTCTCTGTGAGCACCCTCGCCCAACAGTTACACCTATCCAAACGCGCCATCCAACAGCTATTTGCCCAAAATGACACAACGGTGCAGCAGTACATTTGGCAACAGCGCATTCTGAACTGCAAACGTGACCTAGCCACGCCGCGCAACAGAACACACGCTATTCAAATGATTGCCAGCAGTTGGGGGTTTCGCAGCAGCGCCCACTTTTCACGTTTATTCAAACAAACGACAGGCGAAACACCATCGGGCTATAAACGGAGGATGTTGAGACAGAGCGGGACGTGCAAGGGCGCAGAAAATGTCGAGACAGAAAACTTATGATGCACCCATCGCCTTTCGCAAGTTGGGGCGCATCAGTTCTGAGTCAGTGAGGCGGGGGAAGCAAGCCAGTCGGCAAGCGCATCATCATCAATGATGCCTGTTGTGGTGTATTTGAAAATAGCGTCCGCGATTTGGGTGGGGGTGAATAGGCCTGTGGGTTTGTACCAAGTCACCACAAGGTTGATCATGCCAAACATCAGCAGGCGCAACAAGTTGAGTTCGACATCTGACTTATACAGATTGGCTCTCCCAACTTCGGCAAACAGATCGGCCCAAATGCGCTCATACGCATCCCGTTCTGCGATAAATTGTTCTAACCCATCAGGTTTTAAGTGACGAGCCTCTTGCAAAAGCACAATCGCAAAATCTTGATATTCAACGCTAATGCTGAGGTGAACCCGCGTTGCGATCCGAACGCGCTCTAGGGCGTCCGTTTCACCGATAAGCGCCTCGCGAACGGCCGTCTCTAATTCATTAAGCGCCACAAACATGATTGCCTGTAAAAGCTCATCTTTGTTCTTAAAATGATAGTAGAGTGCCGCAGAGGTAATTCCAAGTGCATCCCCAATATCGCGAATTGACGTACCTAGATAACCACTCTCGCGAAAGAGGCGGGCCGATTCAATCAGGATTTTCTGGTATCGATTAGATGGTCTAGCCACGCTGATGCTCTCCACTTTTAATAACTTATCAAATGATAGGTAAGTTTGGATTATACAGGGGGAACCCTTAGCGTCAATGAATGCATCGTGCCAAAAGTCACAATACATTCGATATGATCTGCATTTTTGTTTGCAAGCATGGTTGCACAACACAGAGTCAGATCCTATGATCCACGCACCTATCTTTGTGAGGCTGACTGTGAATATTGAATCAATTGATGATCTACAACAAACCCTTAGTGACCAAACCTATATTGCCGATCGGGGCTTAGCAACCTCTATCTATCTTGCACTGAAACTACGTCGTCCGCTCTTTCTTGAGGGCGAGGCGGGGGTTGGCAAGACGGAAGTCGCCAAAGTCATTGCGGGGCTGATGGATCGCGACCTGATTCGGCTCCAATGTTATGAAGGGCTAGACGTTAGCCAAGCGATTTACGAGTGGAATTTTACGCGCCAAATGCTGCACATCCGCTTGGCAGAAGCACAAAATCAGCACACCAACGAGGCGGAGCTGTTTGGTGAAGATTTTTTACTGCCGCGCCCGCTTCTGCACGCAATCCAAAGCTCGAATGAAACCCCTTCCGTTTTGTTAATTGATGAGGTTGATCGCAGCGATGAGGAGTTTGAGGCGTTTCTGCTTGAAGTGTTGTCTGATTTTCAGGTGACGATTCCAGAAATAGGCACGATTAAGGCGCAACAGCCGCCCGTTGTCATTTTGACATCGAACCGCACACGCGAGGTGCACGATGCGTTAAAACGGCGCTGTCTTTACTATTGGATCGACTACCCTTCATTTGAGAAGGAACTGGCGATTGTCCATGCAAAAGTACCCAATGCATCGGAGACGTTGGCACGACAGGTAACAGCTTTTATTCAGGAATTGCGTTCGGCCGAACTCTATAAAATCCCGGGCGTTGCTGAAACCTTAGACTGGATCACCGCACTTGTGGCGCTCGACCAGACAGAACTAACTGAGGCGTATGTCAACGAAACGCTGGGCGTCATTCTCAAATATCAAGATGACATCAGCGAGATCAAGGGAGAAAAAGCGCGTCAGCTACTCAATCGAGCCAGAAGCTTATGAGCCAGCGTGATGGGCATTTGCTCAATAATCTGCTGCTTTTCGGCCGATTACTCCACAACCTCGGCATGGACACCAACCCTGGCAGCATGATCGACGCCATGAAGGCGCTTGAACATGTGCAGGTGGGCCAACGCGCCGATTTTTATCACACCTTGCGCAGTATCCTTGTGCGCCGCAAAGAGCATCTTGACCTGTTTGAAGCCGCCTTTAACCTATTTTGGCAGCGGCCCGGCACCCAAAGTCTAGACCTCAATTTGGGTGACATGCTTCAACAACAGGCCAAACCTGAAATCATCTACGCCCCGCCCATCCATGACGAGCTTGATGAATCGTCAGAGGAAGGGGAAGAGGACGACGACGAGGATCTGTCAACCGTCGTCGAAATCACCAAAACGTTCAGCAACGAGGAGACGCTACGCAGCAAAGATTTCGAGCAAATGTCTCAAGACGAAATCCAAGCGGTCAAAAAGCTCATGTCACAGCTTCTTTGGCAGCTTGGGCAGCGCAAAACGCGACGGCTTGAAGTTGGTAAAAAAGGGCGCATACTTGATGTGCGGCGCAGCATTCGGCGCAGTTTTCGACACGGCGGCGAAATGCTGGAGCTATCTAAACTCAGGGCGAAAATCAAGCCCCGACCGCTTGTTATCCTCGCCGACATTAGCGGCTCTATGGAGCGCTACGCGAAACTTCTCATTCACTTTCTGTACAGTTTGGCAGAAGGGCTTGACCAGCGGGTTGAGGTATTTGTGTTCAGCACGCGCCTCACGCGCATCACCCGCCAGCTACGCAACAAGGACGCCGATCGGGCGATTATCGAAGCGGCGAACGCGGTTCCAGACTGGGGCGGCGGCACGCGCATCGGCGAGGCGATCAAAACGTTTAACTTCCAATGGGGGCGGCGCGTTTTGCGCGGTGGCGCGATTACGCTCGTCATCAGCGACGGCTGGGATCGTGGCGATCCGCTGCTGCTGGGTAAAGAGATGGAACGGTTGCAAAAAACGTCCCACCGTGTTGTTTGGCTCAACCCGCTGCTGGGGTCGGCCCGCTATGAACCATTGACGCGCGGGATTGTCGCTGCGCTTCCTTTCGTTGATGATTTTATGCCTGTTCACACGCTGAACAGTTTAGAGGATTTAGCCGCCCATTTAGCGTTGCTTGATTCTGGCAAAGGTCTTAGTCGCAAAAAGCTAAGTGGTGCGGCCTTTATCGGCCGAACTTAATTTCCTTCAAAACAAGGTTGAAAAAGTAAGGATAAAGGCTAAACGCTGTATCTTGTCATTTTCATTTTGAGTACATTGTTGTTAGCATGATTCTTGCATCGGCCGATGTACTTGGCGACCCAACGCTCGCAAAATTGGACGCCACCAAACACCAAGCAGGCCAAGTAAAAAAGCCCCGCTTGCCACCATCAACATCATTTCATCGCTCAATGAGCTAGTTGTCAGCATCGTTCGCCACTGTTCCCAAAGCTGATTGGGGGCTAACTGCGCAAAAAATGTCCCTTTCGCATGTGCAACGACCTCAGATCGTGCGATTCCGTAGCAAAGCACCAATCCCAATGTTATCCATCCACGTAATTTCATGATTATTCTCCTAAATAGGTTTTATAGTGTTACAAGCCCGACTCTTGCAACGCCTTGTGCAGTATAAACGAATTTTTGCCAACCAAAAACCACAGAATTTACAGATGATTCACAAATTGCTCCGTTACAAACTGTAGCCCTGAGCACATTATTATTCATCAGTCATCAAGTATCTTTAATAAATGAGCACACAGATAAGTATTAAATGGCGAACAGTTGGCCTCGTTGCGCTTGCCGAATTTCTCGCAATGAGCCTTTGGTTTTCGGCTAGCGCCGTCACACCTATCCTCACCGAAAGCTGGCAAATCAATGCGGGACAGGCCGCATGGTTAACGATGTCGGTGCAAATTGGGTTTGTTGCTGGCGCGTTAGCCAGCACGCTGCTCAACTGGGCAGACGTCTACGAACCTCGCAAGCTTCTGGCGGCAGGCGCATTGGGTGGGGCATTCTTTAATGTCCTGATCGCCCTGTTTGCAGACGGGTTGGCGGTTGCCCTACCCCTGCGGTTTTTGACAGGGTTTGCACTGGCGGCTGTTTATCCCGTTGGGATGAAAATTATGGCGACCTGGATGAAAACCGATCGCGGGCTGGGCATTGGCCTGTTGGTCGGCGCACTAACCCTTGGATCAGCCTCACCACATTTGTTGCGGGCGGCAGGCAGCATTCAAGCGTGGGAACCTGTTCTGTTTGGCGCATCGGCGCTGGCGGCGATTGGCGGATTAATTGGGTGGCGCTATGGGGAATTAGGCCCCTTTCAAAGTAAGTCGCCGCCTTTTAATTGGCGCTACATCACGGTGGGGCTGCGCGAACGCGGGCTGAGGCTTGCCAACTTTGGCTATTTGGGTCATATGTGGGAGCTTTATGCGATGTGGACATGGATTCCACTGTTTTTGCTCGAATCAACTCGCGCTAGCAACGGCGGTGCGTTGTCTACACAGCAGGAGCGGCAGGTTGCGCTGTTGGCCTTTGCCGTCATTGGCATTGGCGGGCTGGGCAGTTTTCTGGCAGGGATTGTTGCGGACCGTTGGGGGCGGACGCAGACGACGACGTTGAGTATGGTGGTGAGTGGGGTTTGTGCGCTGTTGATTGGCTTTAGTTTCGGCCGAAATCCCCTCCTCGTTGCCGCCATCGCCCTCGTTTGGGGTTTCGCAATTGTGGCAGATTCCGCCCAGTTTAGCACCGCCGTCAGCGAAATTTGCGACCCTCAATTTATGGGAACCTCCCTCACCCTGCAAACCAGCCTCGGCTTTTTACTCACCCTCGGTTCAATTCGGCTAATTCCCATTTGGGTCCGCCTCATCGGTTGGGAATGGGCGTTTGCCACACTCGCCATCGGCCCTATCTTTGGCATCTGGGCCATGCAAGCCTTGCGTCGCTCACCGATGTCGGCTAAATTGGCAAACGGGCGCGGTTAGCAAACTATCCAACTGGCTTGTGCAACAAACACCCTAGCCTCATTCATATAGAAGAGACACACAAACTATCATGCGCGAAATTATTCAGGAAGTAAACGAATGGCGAGAGGCAAATCAGCCTATCTCGCTGGCAACGGTTGTAAAAACTTGGGGATCGGCCCCGCGCAAGGCCGGCGCAAAAATGGCCCTAACGGCATCTGGCACAATGGCTGGCTCGGTCAGCGGTGGCTGCGTTGAGGGTGCGGTTGTTGAAGCAGGACAAGTGACCTTGGAAACACAGCAGGCGCAGTTGCTTGCATTTGGCGTCGCAGACGAAACGGCTTGGACGGTCGGGTTGGCCTGCGGGGGCAAAATCGACGTATTTGTGGAACCATTCAACCCGCAAGTGCAGCAAATTGTCTCAAGCTGGGTTGCCGAGGAAAAAGCGGGTGCTGTTGCGACGATTATTCAAGGCCCAGAGGAACAAGTTGGTCAAAAGCTGGTTCTCACCAAAGACGCCGTTTTGTTTGACACACTCAGCCCATCATTAAAAGCGGCCGTCACCCGTGAAAGCCAAACGGCTCTAAAAGATCGCAGGCATCGACGTATACAACTGCCTGATACTGCTATCGAAATCTTTGTTGACGTGATTATGCCTGCGCCAACCGTTGTGATTGTAGGTGGGGTTCACATTGCGCAGGGACTCATCCCGATTGCCAAAACCTTGGGATTCCAGCCGATTGTAATCGATCCGCGCCGTGCATTTGGCAGCGCGGAACGCTTTCCAGCTATGCCGCTTTATGCGGAGTGGCCACGTAAAGCATTCCCCAAAATCACGATCAACGAGGCCACAGCGATTGTGTTATTGACACATGATCCAAAAATAGATGATCAGGCGCTTGCATTCGCTTTGCCTAGCGCGGCTTTCTATATTGGGGCGTTGGGGAGTTCAAAAACGGCTGCGAAGCGACGCGCACGTTTAGAAGAGGCGGGGTATACGGCTGCTCAAATCGGCCGAATTCACGGCCCAGTAGGATTGAACATAAATAGCAAAACACCAGAGGAAATTGCACTTTCTATTATGGCAGAACTAATTTCCATCTATCGATCTTAGCTTCTATTCATATTCCCACCCAAAGGTTGCATGTAGACACTATTTGAGCATTTATATTTTGCGGGGGATCTATTCAAAAGGTGGATAAGCTCCATATTTCTAACGGGAGAACTTGCGTTGCGTTACATTTATGAGCGATTTACCCTATTTTCGCATTGAAGGTATCAATTTACCGCTTTTATGCGTTTTTTTTTCTGTTATACTTCTTAACAGAGACATGAGAGCTTGTCCTGTTTCAACAAAACTTATTTTAGATAATCAGATGTTTGAGCAGAGACTAGTAGTTTTTAGGTATCACATAGTACAGGAACGAATTCTTAATGAGTTTGTATAAATAGCTGTATTAGTTGGCGCAAGCCGCTGCTGCTGGGGGGTAGTAGCGCTCTTTTCAACGCCAAAGTTGAGTGCAGGCTGTATCGGTACTCCATAAAGGAGTGCGGTTGTTAGTAGTACAAGAGTGCAACCCACGAGACAACAATCAAATAAAGAACTTTATTCGCGTCGTCTCTCGTGTAAGCCCTAATCGGCTTATTTAGCGTGAGACAAATAGGAAAAAGAGGATGGCTGCTTCATATTAAGCAGTTAACTTGCTAGTTATTCATCGGCAGTAACGCCTATGTGTGGATCTTGAGGTTTAACTATCCCCTCAAAGGGAAATAATCCTAACCTTGAGCTTGTTCAGAACCAATTGTGGCGTCCTGTAGTATGAATGCAGTTTATCCGCAGTTGTTATCTCCAATTATTTTGGCAGGACTTATCACAATGTGATGGTTGTCCTAGCCGGCGGCAAGGAGTACCTAAGTGTCGGAAGCACATGCTATAAGTTTACTAAAACGCGGCATTGCGAATGCGCGATCAGGTGAAAAAGCGTTAGCGCGCAACCTATTACAACAATCGGCCGAATTGAATCCAGACAATGATGCGGTTTGGCTATGGCTTGCTGTGACAGCAGCAACAGATGAAGAAAAGATCCATTATTTGAAGCGAGCGCTAAGCATTAACCCTGCCAATGAACGGGTGAAAGCAACGCTGTCTCAACTCCAATCGAAAGTTGCCAAACGTGCGCCTGCGTGGAAGTGTCCATTGTGTATGGCCCCCGATATGCGTCCACAGCATCAATGTAAGGCATGTAAGGCAATTCTCTCCCTAAGCGAACTAAGTGAAATCTTAAAGTCGAATGCAGATGTCGGAAAGATGCAGCGGGCAATCAAAGGGTATGGCAGCGTCATCGGCCAAGGGGTTGATTTTGGCGCTCACTACAATATGGCGCTGGCCCATCTAAACTTGGGCGAGATCAAACCTGGGATTACCCATCTTAAATCGGCTCTGACTATCGAACCTAACGACAGCGCACTGCGCGGCAAGATCGAAGATTTAGGCCGTTACTCCGATAGTCAAAAATCTCTGTCTCTTAATGGCTCTGGCCCTGCTCCAGAGGTCAAGAAATGGGTTCGTGGCACTATTTTGTGTGTGGATGACAGTCCAACCATTCGCAAACTAGTTACCATGACGCTCAAACGTTTCGAGTATAACGTGGTGACAGCGGCAGACGGGATGGAGGCGCTCGGCAAACTAGATGCCGTCTCGCCCGATCTTGTGCTTTTGGATATTTCCATGCCGCGAATGGACGGCTATCAAGTCTGTCGAATCATCAAAAACAATCGTGAAACACGTCACATTCCCGTTGTCATGTTGTCTGGGAAAGACGGCTTTTTCGATAAGGTACGCGGTCGTTTGGCAGGCTCAACAATGTACGTCACAAAGCCTTTTGAACCTAGTGTTTTATTCCAAGTTGTCGAGAAATATGCTTTGAAAAACGCTAAGGAGTAACAAAACGTGTTGGCTAAAGGAATGCTTGGTGAAATCAGTCTCCCTGCACTGCTGCGTACGGTAAACGCAGAAGTACTCACAGGCATGCTGACCATATGGCATCGCAAGTATGGCGAAGGCGTTATCTTTTTTAATAAAGGTGATGCAGTCTTAGCCAATGTCAATGGTCGCAGAGGACAGATGGCAATTTACGAGATGTCTCGCTGGGAAGACGCTACATTTCGTTTGTCTCAACAAGGTTTGATTCCTCAAGGTCAAGACGCAACCCCACTCCTTAATGGCGCATTCAAAACAGACATTAGTGCCGTCGACCCGTCCCTGCGCCAACGTTTGTTTGGCACGCCGCTAGGCACAAATAATACCGAGAACGAACAGCATGACCTTGTCCTCGAAACGGAGTTAATCGCCCTGCTTTCTAATTTGGAAAGCGGGATGCGGCAAACACAGCGCTGGTTTATCCGCCGACGCCCAGGTTCTGCACTCGACATATTAAACCATATGTTGAACGACACGATAATGATTGGCGAAGCAGTTGTTCATGGCGGGCTGCAAACGAATCGTGTGGTTGCCATGGCACATAACATTTACCCCGAAGTGCCTCTACCGCAGGTTGTTGATAATCTGTTTTTACCTGATGCACTGCAAATGCTTTATTTTACTTTAACGAGTCGTAACGAATCCTCTCCTGAGACTTTGCGCCCATACATCAGCGAGCTGTTTGAAACGTTGTTGTTGCAGTTTACACAATCGTTCAGCAACCCTGACGAGATGTCGCAATGGCAAACGACTTGCAACCTGTGGGTCGGGGAACTACGAGCTGCGTTAGAGAAGATTCGATTTTGATTGAAACGTTCGCACATCATATTCATGTAGTCAAAGCGGACTATCGACTAGGTGTGAGAGAACTAAGGAGCTTGATTTTTAATGGGAAAGTCCATCTTAATAGTTGACGACAGCGTAACTGAGCGCAAAGCTATATCTGCCCCCTTACGTCAGCTGGGCTATCGAGTTAGTATGGCAACAGATGGTGATGAAGGTCTGAAAAAGGCCGCTGGTGAAATGCCCGATCTGATTGTGCTTGATGTCGTCATGCCGAAGAAAAACGGTTTCCAAGTTTGTCGTAAACTCAAAATGTCAGCAACAACCAAGCATATTAAGGTTGTGATGTTAACTAGCAAAGACCAAGAGACAGATCGTTTTTGGGGATTGCGACAAGGTGCAGATGCCTACTTAACCAAACCAGTTGTTATGAATGATTTAGTTACCGCCATTGGTAACTTGATTTAATTTGAGTCACATATCGTTAACGGTATGAAATGATGCCACCCAACCATATGCAGCATCATTGATGGGAACGCACAGTCTGGTTTATAACCACTAAACAACGAATGCGATTGGGACATTCTAATATTTGAAGATGGGCCATAGATTTGGCGCGTCTGTTTCAACCTGTGCGTAGGATTAAATTAGTGCTATGAGTGATGAAGCTAAAAAGCGACCTGACGTGAACAAAATTGATTCGGCCGATTCCTCATCGGCCGATATCCCTCTTCCAGAAGAGGATGATTTTGCGCTAGCGGCGCTAGATTTCCTATCTGGTGCATCAGGCAGTAATCCTCCAGAAGCAGATGAAAGTGGCTCGGTCAATGACTTTTTCGACATTGGGCAATTGAGTTCAATGGCCGCAATGCTAGGTGAAACGAACACCTCATCGAAAAGCTCTCCCGCCGAGGATAACAAACATCCTGGCAATTTAGACGCTGGCCTGATGGACCTTGCTGAAAGCTTGACGCAAGGTATTCCAACTTCATCATCTAGCTTTGCTGACTCGCTGTTAGATCTAGCGGAAAGCGCCACAACCCCCGTTCCAGATGAACTGCCAAGCAGCCATGACGCGGCACTGATGGATCTGGCGGAAGGCGCGACAGGCCCAGTTGTTGATGACCTGATGGCGCTGGCCGCAAGCACAACAAGCGCAGCCATCTCTGACGATGACACGCTGCTGGGGCTTGCCGAGGACATGCTCGCGAATGATATGGGGACGGGTCAGGTTGGCCTGCCCGATCTTAGCGACGCAGAGATGGATGAAGAAACGCTGATCATCCAGTTGGCAGAGAGTGCATTCCATCATGAATCGCAATCGGCCGAACTCGACACGCCAAGTGATGAAGAACTTTTAACGCTGGCGGCTGGAGACACATCGGCCGATGAAATCCCCCTCCCGAATTTGGAAGAGGCGCTGTTTGGTTTGGCGGAATCGGCCGAAGCAACGATTTTCAGCGAAGCACTTTCAGCGCTAGATGAGACCCAAACGACCTCTGACGCGCTTAGCCAATTAGAAACAGAACAGCAGGATATAGAAGCCGTTTTGGCGAGACTGCAAGCACAGGCAGACAGCGGTGCAGACATTGACGCCGAGCTAGAAGCACTTGCCGCGCTGGAAGCAGGCGATGATTCTTTAGACGTCGATGCAGCGCTTACAGCACTGGCCGACGAAATCGATCGGAAAGAAGTCGCTCAAACGGAAACGTTGCTTGGTATTGAACCAGACGGTGTCGAACCGACAAACATCTCAATTGATGATGCGCTCAATTTGCTTGCGAGCGAGGCGGAGATAGCCAGCATCGTCAAACCGATTGAAACATCCGAGACGGCTAAATCAGATGTCCCTTCAATCGAAGCGGCCCTCGACCTCATCGAGGCAAATGAAAAGTCTGAAGAAGCGATCGACGTACCTAGCATCGACGACTTACTGGGTGACAGCGCCTTAGATTTGCTTGACGAGCCAGTTGTCGATCTTGAAGCCCCCGTTGACATTACGACGCTAGCTGCTGATGCACTGGCTGCGTTTGATAATGCCGAGGAAACGGTTCACGACATTGACAGCCTCCTTATGGAGGCGGGCGAAAGCGCCCTCATGGCGGAAGATGCCCTTTCTGTGCTTGATGGGGACAGCTCAGCCTTCGCAATCAACCCGAACCAGCAAGAAGATAAATCAGGCGATGCAGAAGAAAACAGTGGCTATCTCGATATGCTGGTTGCATCAATCGATGCACAGCTAATCACCACCCAGCGGCAGGAAACGCTGCTGGATTTGAGTGGAGACGACGAGGATACAAAAACAGTTGTGGAGCAACTGATTGTTTTTAGCCTCGGTGATAGCCACTATGCGATACCGATTGAGAATGTCTTGGAAGTCGGTGAACCCCCTACCCCTACGCCCGTCCCCTTTGTGCCTCCCTGGGTGCGCGGTGTGTTCAATATGCGTGGGGACATTTTATCGCTCGTCGATTTGCGCACCTATTTTGAACTGGACGTGAAAAGCGAGGGTGCGGAAGAATGGATGATTATCTCGCAGACAGATCGTGAGGATATGACGGTGGGGTTGCTGGTTGATGATGTTATCGGCAATCGGCAAATGAGCATTCATCAAGCGGCCGATTTAACGTCCGATATTGATGGCGTTTTTGCTGATTATGTGGTTCGCCTTTACCGACAGGACGACAATCTTATTAGCGTCCTTGACTTTAACAAGCTTTTGAATTCGGCCGAAATGCGCCAATTTGAGCACGTGTAAATTCTCTAAAGCTCCGGAGTTACAGATATGGCAGACGACAAACGAACTCTAGATCCTGCTAACGGTAGATCACTATTAAGTAACTGGCCTTTTGCGACAAAACTCCTTGCGCTAGTGCTCATCATCACGCTAATCCCTCAATTAATTGCAGGGGCCAGCAGCCTCATCACCACAAACACGAACGCTACGGCCGAGGTGGGCAGGGATGTTTTATACACAGAAGCGGCTGTTGTAACCGTTTCAACAGCACAATACCTTGCATCCCAAATCCAGTTGCTACAAACATTGTCCCACGAAACAACAATTCGCGACGTGTTGCAAGATCGTGAAGCTTTTTACGGCGACAAAGGGCAACAGCAAATTCTTGATGATCTGCTTGAGCTTGATGCACAATGGCTAAAAGGTGGCACAGACAATCCATTGATTAGAACTACAACCAGCACCGATCCCACAACAAACCCTATCGGTCGCCAGCTAAGCTTCTATTCAAGCGCCTTTCAACAACAGTCAGAAACGTTTGTAACCGATATGCACGGCGCAACGTTGGCGACAACCAATTTGCTATCTGATTACTATCAAGCGGATGAGGGTTGGTGGGAAAGCGCAGCAAACGGCGGTGTTGGTGCAATTTATATCGGTGAACCAGAATTTGATGTGAGCGTTAATGCCAATGTGGTTCAGATTGCTGTGCCTGTTATGAATGATTCTGGCAATAAGCTGTTAGGGGTCATCCGCTCTTCCTTACCGTTAACTGGCATTAATTCAGCACTTGTAAGTGCGAGCGGTGCGTCAGATGGGAGTGGACAAGGCGCAAGGTCAGCGTTTGTTTTGGCTGGAGATGGGACCCTAATTGCAGGCAGCACGTTGGGAAAAAATTTGGGGACAAAAGTTGTCTTACCTATCGGCAATCGATTCGACCTAGTAAACACAGATAATAATGTTGCAACCATTCGAGGGTTCACCCCTCTGTCTCTGGATGCAGATAACAATCAGGCAGAAGTCGCTGATGTGATTAATAGATTGAATTGGACCGTGGGTGTTGAGCAAGCACAAGCGAGTGCAACGCAAATTGTTACAAGCGGCACAATCCGCGCGTTTGCTATTAGCATGATTGCCGCCTTGATCGGGATAGCCCTTGCCTACCCGTTAATCAACTATCTTTTGAAACAGTTGCGCGTTATGAGTCCCGTCTTTCAGGCGATCGACACGGGAGATTATCAAGCGCGTATCCCAATTCTTACGACGGACGAGTTGGGCCAAACGGCCGCCAATATCAACGGCACGCTAGACAATTTGGTGGGGCTGCTTGGAAGCCGTGACGAACGCGATGCGATTCAATCCTCAATTATGCAGTTGCTTGAGGAAGTGAGCACGGTCGCAGAAGGTGATTTAACCGTTGAAGCGCAAGTATCAACCGATGTGACAGGTGCGATTGCGGACTCTTTCAATTTCATGATTGAGCAGCTTCGTGAAATCATTTCTAATGTGCAAACAACCTCTTTGCAGGTTAGTTCGGCCGCAAATGAGATTCAGACAACGGCCGAACACCTTGTGCTGGGCAGCGAATCTCAAGCAACACAGATTGTTGACACAACGGCCGCCATTGACGAAATGGCCGTATCTATTCAGCAAGTCTCTGAGAATTCATCGTTATCTACAACAATCAGTAACCAAGCGCTTGCAAGCGCCGATAAAGGTGCTAGCGCCGTCAGCAACAGCCTTGAAGGCATGGGACGCATTCGACAGCAGGTGCAGGCAACCTCAAAACGCATCAAACGTCTCGGTGAAAGCTCGCAGGAAATTGGCGAAATTGTTCAGCTAATTCGCGGTATTGCCAAACGCACAAGTATTCTCTCGCTAAATGCGGCGATTCAGGCGGCACGTGCAGGCGAGGCAGGCCGTAGTTTCGCGGTTGTCGCAGAGGAAGTTGAACGCCTTGCGGAACGTGCGTCAGAAGCAACCAAGCAAATCAATGACCTCACCTCTGCAATTCAGACTGAAATCGCAGAAGCTGTGACAGCAATGGAAGCCACAACCGAGGAAGTTGTAACAGGAACAGAGCTTAACAATGAGGTTGCCACCGCCTTCCAAGAAATCCAGCTTGTTTCTAAACAACTGGCTGAAGTGATTCAATCGACATCGCTGGCTACGCAACAACAGGCACGCGGTTCTGAAACAATCGCACGCTCGATGAATGAAATTTCTGAGATTACGCAGCAAACGGCAGCAGGCACGAAACAGGCAACTGTTTCAATCGGCAACCTTGCTCGTCTGACGGATGAACTCAGAAGCTCTGTCAGCGCCTTCAAAGTGGGCAATGGTTACGCAGGATAGAATTCATGAATCAGTCAAACAACTCATTTCTCTCGTTTAACCTAGCGACCAAACTATATCTTGCTGTGGGCCTGATGACGCTGGCAATCGCCATCACGATCGGTAGCATCATCAACTTTACCCAACTGCACACGTCTGATGCACGGTTGATCAATGTTGCAGGTCGTCAACGTATGTTGAGCCAGCAGATGACCAAGTTTGCTTTACTTGTCGCCGATGGGGATGATTTAGCCAAAACGAACCTTATCCAATCTACAGAAGAATTTGGGGCATCGCTTTTAGCACTGCAACAGGGGACAGGCGTGCTAACGCCTGGAGAACGTGCGTTGCCAAATCTAGATGAAAACTTTCCCGGCGCATCATCAGATGATGTCGTCGCCGCTTTAAATAAAGTCGCTTCCACTTGGATAATCTTTGAGGATAACGTTGATCAAATCGCCAGCAGCACCACAATCAGCTCTCGCGAAGCGGGCACAATACGCGACATCGTACACGTTAGCGATGCATTGCTAGCTAACAGCGATGCGGTTGCGCTTACCATTGAAAACGACTCCAATGACCGATTGGATCGTTTGCTACGCTTTATGATTGGTATGGCGCTGCTTTCGACGTTGTTTGCAATCGCCAGCACTTTGCTTTTACGACAAACCGTTCAGCAAACAAACCAGATGCGTAACGTGATGGCTGCGGTCAAAACAGGAGACTACAGTTCCCGTGCGACCATCATCACAAATGACGAAATGGGGCAGTTAGCACGCTCGATCAACGATGTACTAGCAAATACCCAAACCCTGATTCAGTCAGAAGAAGAAAAGCAGCGCGTACAGCTTGACATCATGAAGCTGCTTGATGAAGTTGGAACCGTTGCCGAAGGCGATTTAACGGTTGAAGCAGAGGTAACCGACGGAATAACGGGCGCAATTGCTGATTCTTTCAATTTCATGATTGAACAGCTACGAAACATCATTGCCGATGTGCAAGAGGCGACGCTGCACGTTAGCTCCTCGGCAAACCAGATCCAAACAACGGCCGAACATCTTGCCTTGGGTAGTGAATCTCAGGCATCTCAAATTGTTGATACAAGCGCGGCCATTGACGAAATGACCATCTCCATCCAACAAGTGTCTGAAAATGCCGTCATGTCCGCCACAGTTGGCGAACAGGCACGCTCAAACGCCCAAGAGGGTGCTCAAGCGGTGCGCGACACAATCCAAGGAATGGAGCGAATTCGTTCACAGGTTGAAGACACAACAAAACGCATTCGCCGCTTAAGCGACAGTTCAAATCGGATTGGTGAGATTGTCGAACTCATTGACGATATTGCCGATCGAACAAGCATCTTGGCGTTAAATGCATCTATTCAGGCGGAACTAGCGGGTGACGCTGGTCGAAGCTTTGGCGTTGTTGCCGAAGAAGTTGAGCGTCTGGCCGTTCGGTCAACACAGGCAACTCAGCAAATTTCTGTCCTTATCCGCAACATTCAAAGCGAAATCACTGAAGTAATCGGCGCGATGGAGTCAACCAACCATGAAGTAGACAGCGGCGCGGATTTGGCTAATCTGGCTGGCGCTCGTCTACAGGAGATCGAATCTGTTTCGGGACGCCTATCAGAGCTGATTCAATCAATCTCATTGGCATCAAAACAACAGGCGCGTGGCTCAGAAACGATTGCGCGTTCAATGAACGACATTGCAGACGTAACCCAACAAACGGCCGCAGGAACAAAAGAGGCGACCGTCTCAATTGGCAACTTGGCACGCCTTGCAGATGAATTACGTGGCTCGGTTAGCGCATTCAAATTGCCTAGAGACTAGTGGCACGTTGTTGCATCAGCGCGTAACGGTAAACAGAAACAACACGTAGAGCTATCGACACCCAAGTAGACTGGTTTCAGTTTTATGTTGGTTGGAAATTATGACCACACGAGCGCCATCTAAGTTAACTGTGAATAGAACCTCGCGATCTTTGCGAGAGCAAATTCAGGTCCGGCTCCTGTTTTCGCTTCTTGTTTTGGTTGCGTTAGCCGTTTTGGTTGGCTATCTATCTGTTCAAGCGCAAAACGAGTCAAGACAAGAAACAGAGGCGCTAATTACGGCGAATAATCTGATTTCAACGGCCGAACTCGATCTAGCGGGTTCCATTGCCGAGGTAGAACGATTGACTCAGAATTATGTGTTGGTTTCGGCCGATCCAACACGCCTACGGGAAGCCGAACAGTTATATTTCTCAACGTGGGAAACGGAAATCATTAAAATCAACAGCCTGCTGAATGAATTAGAAGCAGGCGGATTTAACCCAACCACTCTCAACTCCGTTGATGGACAGCTTCAAACGCAAGTGTCGGCAATGCAGGAAGTCAGAGATCTGAGCGAAGATCGCGCAAACGCATTAATGGCCCTTCTGGACAACAACACAATCGAATCCGCCATCGTAGACATCGGGGTACAGAAATACGAACTAACCATTCTGAATCTGATCCAGCTTGAAAAAGCGTTCATTGTGACCGCCCAAGAAGTATTTGCAAACGATCTACGCGATGGCGAAGCGATTGAACGACAGTTCCGCGCGTTAGCAACAGATACCCGTGTAGAAATTGAAGCAGATGAAGCGCTGTCTGAGGAATTCAAAACGGCCTTTCTACCAGATTTCGACACCTATGTGGCAACATTTAATCTGCTTGCCGATTCAGACCGTAGCCGCCGACTCAAAACCTTCGAGGTCGAATCGGCCACAGGCCCACTCAAAACCCTGATTGGTCTAGAGGTCAGCAACCTCAAACGCGCTCAAGAAGGACAAGAAACCGCCCTAGGCTTATTAAGCCAAGCGGCGCTAACCCGATTGCTTCCTCTTATTGTTCTCAGCGTGTTAGTTGCAGCACTACTAGCAGGAATCTTGATCTCTGGCGTCTCACAGCAGATTCAAAAATTTCAATCGACAGTCAAGGCCATCAATGATGATGATTTTGATGCTCGCGTTGAGATTGTCAGTCGTGACGAAATTGGCGTCATGGCGCAAGAGTTTAACACCCTGCTTGATAACACCGTGAGCCTGATTCAAAGTCGTGATGAAAAAGAGCGCATTCAAACGGCGGTTATGACCCTGCTTATGGAAGTCAGCGACGTTGCGGAGGGCGATCTCACCATTACGGCGCAGGTCAATGATGATATTACAGGCTCCATCGCGAACTCGTTTAACTTCATGATCGCGCAATTGCGCGGCATCATTGTTCAAGTGCAAGCAACCGCCAACCGTGTCAGCATCTCCTCAAACCGCATCCAAACAACGGCTGAGTATTTGGCAGACGGGAGTGCGACTCAATCTGACCAAATTCTCAACACCTCGGCCGCAATTGATGAAATGTCGATTTCTATTCAGCAAGTGTCTGAGAACTCTGCTAAGTCAGCAATCGTTTCAGATCAGGCACGCATCAATGCGCACGAAGGCTCGCGGGCCGTACACGACACAATTGGCTCGATGAATCGCATTCGCACCCAGATTGAAAGCGTTGCGGACAATGTAAATGAATTGCGGGACTATTCAGAGCAGATTGGCGAAATCGTATTGATTGTCAGCGACTTAGCCGATCGAACAAGCGTCTTGGCGATTAACGCCACGATTCGCGCAATGGCCGCAGGGAAAGTTGGGCGCGGGTTTGCGGTTGTGGCGCGTGAGGTCGAAGCGCTTGCGGCCGAAACAACCAGCGCGACGGAGCGCGTTGACAGTATCATCAGAATGATTCAGCGTGATACGATTAAAACGG